>JBHLQZ010000176.1:0-4104 GCA_048883065.1 Candidatus Thorarchaeota archaeon
AAAAACCAATTGGGAGTAGATTTGGACGAGAGAGGTGAAGTAACAGGAACACTAAGAGATATTGACCTTAAAGATAACAAAGAGACCAGACCATCATTCGACGATTTTATCAAAGGTTTTGAGCTAGGTTTTGAAGAAGCTATAGAACTAGGTATTACTTCAGTACATGATAATATTACTTTTGAAACTCTACCTGTTTATTTGCACCTTGCAAAGAATAATCTACTAAATGTAAGAGTATATGGTATTATTTATGAGGATATGGTTGATGAAGCAATAAAAATTGGTTTAGATAGAAATTTTGGTGATAAATGGTTCAAAATTGGAGCAGTGAAACTAATGACTGATGGTGCTTTAAGTTCCAGATCAGCATATGTTTTTGAAGAATACGACGATAAACCTGGTGAGTATGGATTTGCCTTATATGATGAAGAGAAACTTAATCTCATGGTTTCTAAAGTTCATCAAGCTAATTTACAAATAGCAGCTCATGCAATTGGAGATAAAGCAAATGCTAACCTAATCTCAGCTATTGAAGAAAATATTGTTCCTTCAGAATGCCAAGAAGCTCTTCATCGAATTGAACATGCAGAAATTCTCAGAAGAGAAGATGTTTTAAGAGCTGCCAAGTTGGGATTAGTGTTTTCTATGCAACCTAATTTTGTTTGGAGATGGGGTTTAATTGATGTTGATGGAATGTATGAACAAAGACTGGGAAAAGAAAGAACAATGATCAATAATCCTTTCCGTTGGATTCTAGAAGAAAATCTGATTCTTGCATTTGGGAGTGATGGAATGCCTTTAGGACCTTTGTATGGTATTAAAGGAGCTCTATATCATCCAAATCCTGAATTAAGATTAAACTTAGAAGAAGCTATAAGAAGCTACACTTTATATCCGGCAAAAGCAGCAAAAGAAGAACACATCAAAGGATCAATCACTGAAGGAAAACTAGCTGACTTAGTAATGCTGAGTCATAAGTTAGATGTAATGCAAGAAGAAGAATTTCATGATGTTAAAGTTGATTATACTATTATAGGTGGACATATTATATATAAAAGAGAATGAACTTTTAGAATTTCTTTACTATAATTGTTATAACATCTCCCTCTTCTACTACATGATCTAAACCAACTCTTTGGTTAGGATGTTTCGCACTATTTCCTGTTACAACTGCGTACCTAAATTGTGTTTCAAACTTACGGTGAATTTTGTTGCAAACATCTTTTATTGTTGAGTTCTTCTTCACAATCATTGGTTCATCATAGTCTGCTTTTTCTCTTTGTTTTTTTAGATAAATTTGAATTAGTTCAAGTCTATTTACAATTTCTTCCTTAAGAATTTCAAGATTTTCTCCCGTTAATGCACTAATCAAAATAGCTTCTGGGAACTTCTCCTTAAGTTTCTTTTTCTTTTTTTCAGAAATTGTGTCTATCTTATTGATGACAAGCATTAATCTTGGATAGACTCTATTACCTTCTAACACATCAATTAATTCATCCATAGTTGGATCAGTGCGAGCAGTCACAGTAGCGTTCATTATCTTGTATTCCCTTAAAATTCCACTGAATGTTTTTTCACTCATATGTGATAATTTTGTTAAAGTAGATAGAGCAATCCCACCTCTCTCTTTCTTCTTGATTTTAATATCGGGTTTTTCTTTATCAGGTCTAATAGCGACATTATTAAGTTCATTAAGAGCTTTTTCAAAGAAACTCTCTACATTTTTTGGATCTAAAAGCAAAAGGATCATATCCGCACTTCGAGCGACTGCAAGTATCTCTTTTCCTCTCCCTTTACCTCGACTTGCATCTTCTATTATTCCTGGAAGATCTATTATTTGAATTTGAGTACCTTTATGGAACAAGATACCAGGTATAGCTGAAGTAGTTGTGAAAGCATACTCTCCAACTTTTGATTCTTTGCTTGTTATTTTAGAAATTAGAGTAGACTTACCAGTAGAAGGGAACCCAATAAGAACAACAGAACCATCCCCTGCTTTTTTAACATCGAAACCATAACTGCTACCTGTTTTTGAGAGTTGTACATCTAACTTCTTACGTTTTAGCTTAGCAAGCCTAGCTTTTAAAGTACCGACATGGTGCTCCGTTGATTTATTTTTAGGAGTTATACGTATCTCTTCCTCTAAATCCCGGATTTTGTCGTCAATTGTACTACTCATAAACCTAACCCCTAATGGTACTGTTATAAAGCAAGTAATATCATCATAAAAAAATATTTATTATTAACGATTCATGAGGGATTTTTTAAATAGATAACTAAAAAATCTAAACGAAATTAAGGAAAATTGGTTGTTTCAGAGCAATAACTATATAAACAAAGGTCTAAAAAATCTAATATTTTTGTGGATGTTCCTTTTTTTTACTATAATGATTAAGAAAACATCTATTTTTTATGTCAAACAAGAGCTATATTTAAATAATCCTTTAAAGACTCCATCTTGATTAACCAAGGGGTGGTTATAGTTGACAGAAACTCTTGAATTGAATGATGAGAAATTAATAATCAAACTAGCTAAAGCATTATCCTCTCAAACAAGGTATGATATAGTCAAACTTCTAATCGACAAAGAAATGGATATTTCAAGCATTGCAAAGAAAATGAAGCAAACAGAAGCAAACACATCAGCTCAAATAAAGAAACTGGAAGACGCGGGTGTTCTGGAATCGCGTTATGAACCCGGTGCACATGGTGTACGCAAAGTTTGCAAAACAAAAATCAATAGAATTATACTAGACGTTATCTAGGAATTACAGTTATCTTTCCACCTTTCTAGCAATTAACGAAATATCCTCTATAGGTAAATCCCATATCTTGATGAGTTTCAAACCAGCTTTATCTACAATATTTCGTAAATTATTTTTATTAAATTTCTTCTTTAAAGCAGTCAAAATAAGTATTCCATTATCTTTTATCACGTAGATTTTTTCCTCAATTGTTTTCCGAATGTTTTGTACATTCTGAAGAACAGAAAAGCTTGTACATAAATCAAAACATTTTTCTCTAAATGGTAAGGATTCTATGTCACTACAAATGAAGAAACCATTACTATGTTTCTTTCTTCCTTCTTTTAACATATTAATTGAAAAATCGCAGCAAAAGATGTTTTGAGTTTTTTCTTTAAAGAAATCTAGAAGAAGACCGGTACCTGCACCAACATCTAATATTAACTCATATTCAGAAATATTACTATGTGAAAAAACTTCTTGGTATTTTTGTTTTTGAATATCTGTATACCTAGGATCATAGTGTTTTGCTGTTGCATCATATCGTCTCCTTACTTCGAATTTCTTTTTATTCATTCAATTTACCTTAAGAAAGAAAAGCATTTTAAGTTATGCTCTTAAAACATTATGATGCCAATTTCTCTAAGGGGAGCTAAAGTTCTGAAAGATTTATCCAATGAAGAACTTAGAACTTTACATATGGTGGAAACTCTTCTAAAGAAAGGAGAATATGCTCCAAAAGAGAAAATAGCTGATTATTCAGGTTATAGAGAAAAGGATGTTGATCTTTATCTCTCAAGATTAAACAAATTAAAACTTACTAGAAGATGGACAGGGCAATTTGTAGGATACACATTAACACTTTCAGGTTTTGATGCACTGGCTTTAAACAAACTGTATATAGACAAGAAAGTTTACGGTGTTGGAAGATCTAGTGGAGTTGGAAAAGAAAGTGATATCTATTATGCTGTTGATTTTGAAGATAACGAAGTGATGTTGAAAATTAATAGAACAGGAAGAGCTAGTTTTCAAAAAGTTAGAAGAAAAAGAGATTTTCTGGAAGGTAAGTTTCACTATTCAATGTTCTCTGTTGCAGAAATAGCTGCAAAAAGAGAGTATGAAAATTTACTCAAACTTCAAAATAAAAACCTGCCAATTCCAGTTTTAAAAGGGTATAACCGCCATATGATTGTTATGAACATTATTGATGGGATTGAGCTAGTTAAAATACAATACCCTAAAAAACCAATAAAACTACTTGAGAAAATAGTTGAATTTGCAAAGATTCTATATCAAAAGTTTAATCTAGTTCATGCAGATTTAACTGAATACAACATATTGTATGATATAAGAAAAG
>JBHLQZ010000177.1:0-4077 GCA_048883065.1 Candidatus Thorarchaeota archaeon
ACCTCAAATTCTAGAAAATAGAAGGGTATATGCAGTAGATAAACACCTTTTACTTCAGGTTGATCTCTAACTTCTTGGATTTGAACTAATTCTTTAAGCATTAAACCTTTGTGAATTTCTCTCATCGAGTTTATAGCTTCTGCTTTTGCTTGTTCAAGATCAAAAATGCTTGGAACCACATCTGCTCTTACTTTCTCAGCTTCAAGTGCTTGGAAATATACTTTTCCCCTTGTTGATATCTCAAAATTAAGAAGTTCATTATTTATTTCTTCAGCTGCATAAATGATAAACTCTCTTTCATCATCAAATACTCCTTGCTCAGGTTTTGGATGAAAATCTATGTTTCTATAGCCTGATTTATAACGGAAGCTGTAAGTTGCATATTCACCTACACCAGAATATTCTGTACGAAGATGAACTGTAACTATGAAGTATGGAATAAACTTCAGGTCTAGTTTTGTTATTTTAAGTGATTTATGAAGATCTTCTGGTGTTCCTGGGTGCTTGAGGATATCTCCTACAAGTTCTGTCCTGATTTGTTCGGCATCATACATCACAGGCAGCATATAATGTTCAATTAATTCTTTGACTTTCTTCAATTCACTTGTAACATTACAATATGGACAAGTAACATGAGTCTGAGTTTCTTCCATTTCAAGTGGAGCTGCACAATTTGGACACATTATACTTTTCATTTTTTTAACCTCCATGTACACTCATAGGCTTAAACGTATTCTTCAGTGTAAAGAATCCTATAACGGCAGCAGCTATACCAGCAATTATTGGCACTGCTACTTGTTCTCTGATGAACCAGCTTACAACACCTCCACCACCTAGGAAGAGGAGCGATAGCGTAAGGAAAATGACTCTGAATCTTGTTGTAACAGGAATTTCTCCTAATATTACATTTCCAGTACTTCCAAGTATAGCTATTCTGTATGTTTCATCTTTGAAGATGTATTCAACTTGCCAAACTGGAGCATGCACGAAGTATGTTCCAGTATATGATATTTGAGTTGCACAATCAAAAACCTTAGTACAAGCTTTTTCAGCTCGAGATCTGTGATCATCAAAAACCACAGTTTTACCTAGTTGATTTGCAGCTTCTAAGGATATTTCTGAAGATAAATAATCAAACTCTTTTTCAGTACCAGCTAAACGATCATAATTAAAAGGAACCGCATTTGAGAATTGAGTTCTAAGAAGATTCTTTACTTTGTCATACCCATATATTGAGCTACCTCTTCTTCCAAGAAGAACATCTACTCTTTTTTCATTGATTTCTTGGTCTACAGGTCTGTAAACTGTAACATGCTCTGTCACTGTTCTTCTGTTTTTTCCTGTACCTACTGTACGAGTTTTTGTTTCAGTATATCTTCGATAACCTACAAAATGAGTATATGCATCTGTAGTAACACACCAAAACGGAGTTAATATCGGATTTACTTTTGTTATCTTATAACCTCTAATTCCTCTTAGATATCCTTTTTTTCTGATGAAATTTTTCACTATATCATGTACTTGTTTTTGATTGATTGTATTTTCGAGTATATAGTGGTCTTCAAATTTACTCCCATCTGATAAAATCGCCTGACCACAAGATACACAGTTGAAAATTTTATCCTCTGGATTTACTTCCAGTGGAGAATTGCAATAAGGACATTGAAATTTAGTTAATTCACTCATTAAAAATACAATATTCAAAGGGTAATATAAAATTTCGGCAACTGTCCATTGTTTTGAAGAGAAATAATAGAGGACACTTGTTTATTTCCTTTCTTTCTTTTTGTTGATACTAGATGTAACAACATCCACTAAATGAATTAATTTTGTGTATAGTGGATCATCTTCAGGAAAGATATATTCCCCCTTAATTCCTAATTCCATTATTTTTGAAGATAGTGGGAGATAATCTAGAAAATTAATCTTATCAGGTTCGTACATCTCTATTATCTCGTTCTTCCATGATTCTAAAAGCTTTTTACTTTCATCTTTCATCTCTGGAGGAAGTTGATTAAAAATAAAAAAGTTCAAAGAGCTCATTGCTAGTTTTTTGTAAATCGAACTTAACATTTGTTTGGCACCAGCAAAACTGAATGTTGATGGTCGCATTACAAATATTCTAGCATCAGCTATTGCAGCAGCATTTACTGATTCCATTCTATATCCAGGGGCACAATCATATATAATATATCTGAAACCCAATCTAAAGAGAAATTTTGTCATTTCATGCAAAGCAAAGAAAGAAAATTGTTGTATTCCTTCCAATAAAGACAACAATCCCTCCCCATATTCTACATTCTCCTTAGCAATAATCAAGTAAAGATTGGGATTATCTGTATCAATAATCACATCTTCACTTACTTGTTTTTTACCTAAAAGAACATCATTAATTGTAGCTATTACCTTTTTTTCAGGTATATTAAAGATATGCTGAATGGTAGGTTGAGCTATATCCAAATCAATTAGTATAGTTTTGTTTCCTCTTTTTGCCAATTCATGTGCAATATTACATGATAGTGTAGTCTTTCCTGGTCCCCCTTTCTGAGAATGGAGTATAATAATGTCTAAACTATCTTTTGATAAAGCTAGAGCTTCCTTAAAATCTGTTACACTCATTCTAACACCGGATATTTCTTTAATAATCTTATTGTAATTTTAGTTTTTTGGCAAATATCAACAACTAACTATCATATTCTAGTCTTTATAAGACTTTTTTGTATTTAAATTAACAGCAAACTTATATTTTTAAAGCTATAAGTATTGTTGAGAGTTTAAAAATCTAAAAAGAATCCTGAAGGTGTCTAAATGAATATATTATTTGATGAAACACAAAAAGAAAGAGGGAATATTGGAGATAATTTTCAAAAACTTGCTGAATTGCTTGAAAAAAATGGTCATAAAGTTAGAAAGTATGACACTTATCCAATAAAATATAGTACAATATCAAATGCTGAGATATTCGTTTTACTATGTCCCGATGGAAGTAAAATGTATGGACATGAAATTAAAGCATTACTTAGATTTGTTGATGAAGGAGGATGTTTAGCTGTTTTTGCCAATGCAGGTGGCGATAAAGGTTTAAACACTAATCTAAATACGTTATTGAAGCACTTTGATATAGAGTTAATTGCTAATCAAATATTTGATTATCAGAATTTTGATCTGAAATTAGAAAGTAATGTTGTCATTACCAATATTTTTGGTAGTCCTCTTACAGAGGGAATAGAAAACTTCACTTTTGTATCTGGTTGTTCTGTACACATAGGTAAAGATGTTGAAGAACTTGCAAGAACAGATAATTCAAGTGATCCCCCTAGTGCTACTGTTATGGCTAAAACATCCTATGGATTAGGCACAGTTTTTGTTTGTGGATCATATCTAATGTTTTCTGATAAGAAGTCAGGACTAGATTTAAGGGATAATAAGAAATTAGCTCTTAATATTTTCAACAATATCTCAGATACACCTTTGAAAAAGAAAAAAACAGCAACTGAATCCAAAAAAGAAGAAGCTATATCTGAGGTAGAAACACCTGCTGCGGATCCTTTAAGTAAAGTTGACATGGTCAAAGAAGCTCTTCAGAGAGGAGAAAGAGATTCTGTTAAGACAGAAGTAATGAAAGCTATGGAAATGCTAAAACAAGAAGTGAAAGCTCAAAAACCAGAAGCAACTGAAGAAACACCTAAATTAAAGAAGGAAGATATTTATGAAGCTATATCAGTTATACAAGATTTAGAAGATGAAATAGACTCTCTTAATATTGAGGATCCAGGATATAGAGATATCTTAATAACTGATATGGCACGAAGAAAGGGAATAGATTACACTCAGGTTTTACCTTACCTTGAGAAATTACGTGAGAGAGAAGAAAAGGAAGAAAGTGAAGAACCTGCTAGAAAAGAGGTAGACATATCAGATATGCCAGTTCCAACCCCAGCTGATCAATTTGAAAAAGATCTAATGTGGTTTGATGATAAACTTAAGGATTTAGATTCGCAAGATATGATCCCTTCAGCAAAAATTAGAGAACCATTAGATAGAGTGAATATTAATGCTTTAGTTCTTGCAATACGT
>JBHLQZ010000178.1:0-4068 GCA_048883065.1 Candidatus Thorarchaeota archaeon
TCAAAGCTTGTTTCCGAATGTATGAATTCTCCTTCTTCTTGAGTTGTGAGTATTATTTCAGTTTCTCCTTCCAGCAAGGGAATGCTGTCAGTTGAAGAAGGTGGAGAAATATAATATTCTGTTCCCCAAAGATATGAAGGAATTCCCGTATAAGCATAAGACCCATCATTTACTGATAAGGAGTAAAAGACAACTCCAATTGGTCCATTTGCATTAATAATCGTCCCTTTCTGAACCTCAATCTCCAAAGTTTGACCTATTATTGTAAGATCATGATATTGTACGTCCTCACCAGGATTTATAACCTCTATTCTTGTTAGATTGAATCCTGCTACAATTATTGCTCTTTGATTATCAAATGGGGATTGATGTTTCTTTCCCCACATGGACATAACTAGCACCGAATAAGCAAAGCTATCATCAAAACTTTGAGCTGTACTATTGTGGTAAACTGTAATCTGTAATGGAGTGAAAGATTGAATTAAGGATCCATTGATTAAATTGGGTTCAAGAGTTGGGTCTATAATTAGAGTATCACCCATTATCACATCGACCATATTCCCTGGGTATTGTGTAGAATTAAACCCAAAAATAATAGATGAATTCTGCATTGCAGTAATCGCTATTAGTGTAGGAGCATAATGCCCCGATTTAAAAATAAGAGGAATTCTGTAATTAAGATACAATCCTCCTGCAGCACTTCCACCTCCTGTATCTTCATTACTTGGTGGCGGAATGTCCCCTGAACTAGGGGTTCCTGCTATAACATAAGTAACATTTGTTAAAATTGTTAAACTGAAAGAATTTAAAAGAAAGAGACCTAGAATCACTGTTAGCTTAAATTTCATTCCTTTCAACGATATATCCCCCTTCTTTTTGAACCAAAATAAGCTAATAATAATTTCTCAGTTAGAACTGTTGTTGGAGCATCAATTACATCAATATTTAATCCTCTTATGTTTCGTTTAAAATCATTGATTTCTTTTATTTGTAATCCAAGCTCAAACATGAATTTTCCCCGTTCAAGTAGGTTACTGAAGTTAACAACCATGATTTCACCAGTTTCTGGATCTTGAAATTTAACTTGTCGTGGTTGTTTAGGAAACAGAAACTCTTCAGGATCATGTATATGTATAAGTTTTATTTCGTGTTTTTTTGCATTTGCGACTTTAAAACCATCCATAGCACCTTCAAGGTCACCATGAAGATCTGTGAGAATGATAATTATGGATCTACGCTTTTGAGCTAAAGAAATTTCTCGAATAGCATGACCTATGTTAGTTCGACCTAAAGGTGCAATTTTCAGTATTTCATTGAAGATATGGTAAAGATGAGTTTTACCACCTCTCGGTGGTATATACTTATGAATTTTATCAGAAAAGGAAACCCATCCAAAATTATCCCTGTTATTCATGACTGTATAGGCTAAAGTTGCAATTGCTTCTACAGCAATTCTAATACGTGGTGTTGGTTCTCCTAAAAGCATTGAATAGCTAGTATCCATCATTAAAATGACATTGGTGTTTCTCTCTTGTTCATAATCTCTAACAATTAGTTTAAATGGTACTCTTGAAGAAGCATTCCAATCAACAAACCGAAGATCATCTCCCTCTGTATACTCCCTTAAATCTGCGTATTCGGTCCCTGGTCCTCTGAAAATAGATCTTCTGTGTCCTTGAAGAAAGCTTGTAGATCTTTCCTTAGAAATTATTTCCAATCTTTTTAATTTCTTTAAAGGAATTTTCACTTGTTCTTTTTCTTCTCGAACAGATTTAGGTTCTCCCGCAAGAGTCATTTAATCACCTGTTTTTTATGATTTCATCATATACCTTCTCAGATATCTGTAGAATTTGACCTCCATCCTTAAGCTTGTAATAATCATCCCAAAGAATACTATCAACTACATCAAAAAATGTAATCGCTTCTTTGTGGAGTTTGGTATTTTCTTTAATGATATCTAATATTTGCGAGTTAATGTTTGCAAGAGATAAAATATTCATCTCTCCTTTCACAACTCTTGATAATATTTTTTGATAGTTTTGAATTATTTTTATTGCTTCCTTCCCTTTCCCTTTTATTTTCTTAATGTCGATTATTAATGGAGCTTTCTCTTTCACTTTATCTTTTAGCTCCTCATCAAGAATTTCTTCTAATTCTTTTTCGACTCCTCTTGTCACTCTTACTTTTTTCTTCCAAAATACCACTATGTATGAAAATAATGGTAGTAGACTGAAAATCCAACTTGGTTCATAAACTCCTTTCTGATTAAGATATTTCTCAAAATAGCGATTAACCGAGAGTATTACTACAAACAAGATAAGAAACAAGTGACATATAATCATCCAAGAATAAGATGAATCATTTGCATTCATGAAGATCATTACTACATCGCTAAGAAAAATCCAAATTGTCAGAGCAATGAAAATGTATCCTTCTTTCTGCCAGAATAACCATACACCAATCAAACTGGAGGTAATTGTAATTGCATAAAATATGATTACTTGGATTATGGAAATATTGGACCAAAATGTGAAGTAATAGAGTGATAGCATGAAAGTGGACAATAAAGCAGCTCCTATTGCTACTTGAACAAATTGTCTAGTCTGAGATTCAAGTTTTATATCATGTCTCACCTGCTGTCTATCCAGACTACCTCTGAATTTTTCATAATTCTGATATAGAGTAGCAAACATCATTCCTGAAATAATGGCTATATCTAGTATCGAGATTAAAGAAGTAGTTTGTAACAATGAAGCTGCATTTACCTCATATACCTCTACAAAATTTCCAAAGATACTAGCAGAAAATGACATCGGAGCAAAAACAACAATTAATATAACATACATTAACCAAACTAGGTTATTTATAGAACTAATAATATCTAGAACAATTGGTGGTTCCGCAATATTCCATTCTGCTCCGCTAAGGAATCTAGGCATTCTGTCTTGAATATATCTAGCTCGAATGATTCTTTCCAGAATCTCAGCTCCAACAACTATAATACCAAGAATAGGTAAAGTTACCCACAATCCTATTAAGCGCGGTTCTGGACCAAGTAAAATAAGGAAAAGATTAATTCCTGTTGCATCTGCTATTACTTCACCTGCATTTGGAGCAAAACGTTGTAGCAGTGAAAACAACAAAATGATAAAATATGGTACTAGCTTTAGAAGAGAGTACCAAATTTTTTCCAAACGTATCCTTATGCCTACTCCTCTTGCTGTTTCAACTAAAGTAGCATTTAGTTCATATGGGTAAACCTTTCTTGTACCTTTAACAACAGCCCTAGTTGCTCCCTTAAAAATACGAGTTCTCATACCGAATGATCTCATTAGAACATCCATTTTCTGAGTGGATCTATCTAAGGGAGATGATTTTTCTTTTGTACTCATTATTTCTTCCCTCCTTTTGTTTTTCTACTTTCAACTATTTCTTTAATCTTGAAAGAAACAACAAATATTGAAGGCATTGAAATGAGGACGAATGCCACACCAAAAATAAAAATCCATCTAAGAAATGTATCTGCATCTGGAAAACCTGGCAGATTTATAATAGGTAAAGCAATATTTTTCTTTACTTCAATATATTCCACATCACCAGGGAAATCAGCTTCATAAACCTGATTGTTAGTAACATTAGTACAATGTGCTAGAATAACTAATGATATGTTGAAGTATTTATTAACATCATCTGGTGCATAAAGAATTGTTCTTTGTTCAAGTTCTCTTTGAGTTTCAGTTAAATTAGTCATTGGAGTAAAAGCATACTTTTGTTTTTTGTATGTATAATCAGGACTATCAAAATAAACTGTTATTACCTCAATAGTAATATTTTCACCACTTGGTAATCCTGTTGCATTAAGATATACTGAAAAATTAACAGCAGAATTTAAAGTCCAAGTTAAAGGAGCTGTAGAATAGACAGTAAAATTCTTTTCATTGTTTAGTTCAAAGAATGAAGTTGGGGAATAGTAAACACCTTCTTGAGCAATAGATTCTAGATTTACGACTATACTTGTGAATAATGTTAAAAGAATAAATATTACAGTTAATTGTTTGCTTTTTCTCA
>JBHLQZ010000179.1:0-4045 GCA_048883065.1 Candidatus Thorarchaeota archaeon
TATGAGCTAATAGAGAAAACAATCTATTAAATTCTTTTATATTTTTCATTTCTTGTATTATTCTGACGGTAAAATATGCTAGATATTCTTCTGCCTCTGCTAATTCAGTCAACGCGATGAAAAATAGGTTGATCTGCTCTTCTGATAGTTGATAACTTTTCTCGTTTAAAGAATTCAAGATTAGTTTAACATAATAGTCTATGACTTCAAATATTACTTCCTTCTTCTCCTCTAAAGATTTTTTATCTTCATCTGATGCTAAAGTAATCAAGAGATTTAAGTACATTTTAAGTAGAAATTTTGATTTTTCTGGATCACGAATAAAGAAGATAGGATAAATATCCTGTATAAGAGCAATTGTTTCATTAAATTTAGATTCTTCAATTCCGATACTTGCTAGGTCAAGTACTTGTGATAAAGCTCCGTCTATATTTCCTCTAGCAATAAGGGCATCAATTTTTTTTCTTTCTACTTCCAGAATCCGTTCTGTATCATTAATATGTCTATATATCCGTTCTTGGAATTCTAAAAAGTTCTTTGCTTCATCATACTTTTGTTCTTCAAAAAGATCATCAATAATTTCTCCTGTTACCAATATTAGTGGTTTTATTGATTTACTTAATGTTTCGTCAAAAGATACCGAAAGCGGAGCCCATGCACGTTCTAAGAAAATCATTGTATAAGGTAAATTCTTAGCTATCCATAGTTTCCTTGCTTCTGTTAAAGCAATAGACGATGATTCTTGATACATTTCAAGTTTTGTATAGATATTTAATGCACGATCGATTAAGAGAAAATAAGTATCAAAATCCTCTTCAGAGAACCTGTCCTTAGCAACATTTAAACAGATATCCGCAATCGCTAATGAACTTGAAGCTTTCATTCCTTCAGCTTGAGCTAAAATTTCCATTCCTTCCTCGATGCTTCCAATGTGAAGGAGAGCAGAACCATAATTCTGGCAGAATTTTGTAATTTCTTCTTCTGATGAATCTACATTAGAAACCAACTCTTTTGCCTTATTAAATTGATCATAAGCTTTATTTTTATCTATTGGAACAAGGTTGACAGCTCTTTCCATCATCAATCCTGCTGCTTCTTTATACTGATTTAAATCTAGAAGTGTACTTATTAAGAAATCTAAGAAGCGATCAGCTATCTGAAAATTCGCTGTCTCTCTGAATTCTTGTTGTTTTTCAGCTGCATAATCTAAAAGAATCCCCACTTTCTCAATAACATTATTTGTAGTAAATATTTCGCAAGCAATGTTTAAATAATGGAATCCTAAGTCATAATAATGTTTTTCGATTAATCCGCTTGCTATTTCAAAAGTTGAGTCCCCAAGCCCTTCCTGTAACTCCAAATATGTGTACAACCTTGATATCTCGTTAAAAATTTTATCTATAAGATCTGCTTCTACATTTTTAGACAAAGCTTCAACAGTTCGTTCTTCGATATTTTTTATAGTTTGTAATACTTGCTCGTGTGATGCAGAGGATTCTACAAGCAGCTTCGTTTGCTGTTTACATACATTGATTCCATGTCTATATTCATCCTTATTGAATAGTCCTTCCATCATTTCTTCAACACGAGCTAACGCACGTGGTGTGTTGTTTACTCTTTTAAGGAATTCAAAATCTATATTGTGATATTCAATAGCTTTAGCGAAATTATTGAGTTCTAATTCTTTCAAAGCTTGTTGAGCGTATAAAGAATCATACTGATCATCGTCTTTAAGAAGAAGTAAGGTAGTTGCGAGTAATTCTAGAATTTCATTTTGAATAGATTCAGCTGCAGAAGCGTTTTCTAATCCCGTTTTATGATCAGTTAATATTTCTGCAAATTTTTTAATAGATTCTTGATCTAAATTTTGAAAAAATTTACAAGCATCTCTTAAGCATGCAATTTGGTTTTCATGATTTCCCCATATTTTGTAGTGCTTTGCTATTTTTACATTTAACCACCCTGCAGATGCAAAATCCGATATATCTACATATGCTTTTGTTAAGAATGACTTAAGACCTTCAATTTTGCTTATTTGTCGTTTTTCTGCGAATAAATCTAACCTTTTTTCTAGAGCTTCTCCAATTGTTGCTAATCCATTCGGACGATTATTTCTTATCAAATATTGAATAGCTTTTTCTATGTAAGGAAAATCCTCTATTCCGAACTTCTCTTGAAATTTTCCTCCTAATTTCCAGATGAACATAGCTATTTCTTCTACTTCATTTCCCATATCTAATTGTTTACCAATCTCTTCAATCTTATCAAAAAATCTCATTGGAATAAGAGAACTTATGTCAGATACAGTAGATTTGCTACCAGTCTTCTCTAATTCTTCAGCTTTTAATTTCCCCTTTTGAAATAGATATTCCATAATCTTTCTTGGTATTGTTTCATCCCCGACTAATTGAGAATTTGAGATAGTTTCATCTAAGAACTTGAAAGAAGACTCCATCTGGTTATGTTCTAAATATATCTTTGCTATCTCAAACAGTATTTCTGAGACTTCATTTAATGACTTTGCTTCTAAATGTGCTTGTCTTGATTTTGAAATAAGCATTTCAGCAATTTCTCGCTGTTGAGCATCATCAAACTTTTTCCTTAATAACTGAATGCCCATTTCTGCAAAAACAGTTTTTTCTGAATTCACAACAATCAAAGAGTGTTTTTCATCCTGAAAAATGGATCTTGCAGCTTCAAACAATGAAAATCCTTTTTCAAGACGATATTTCTGGATACTGATTTCAGCTTCAGCTATGAAAGAGTAAAAAGTTTCCTCTCTATTTTTCATTAAATCAAATATTATACGTGACTTTTGGAATGCTTCTTCAGATTCAGTTTCTGATTTATCTGATTCTGCAAGTTTTAATCCAACTTTTACAAATACTTTACCTGCTTTTAGAAACTCACTGTCACGTTGAGAAATACCAGAAACGATTTCTCGACATTCACCAAGAAAATACCTCGTTAAAGCACCATGTTTTGTTTCGTAACGCTTTCTTTCTCTTAAGACTTGAATATATTCTTCAACTAGGGGTATCGCTGCAGCAGCATAACGAAACAGCTCCTTTTTAGTTTTTGTTTTTCCCTTCCTTGCTGCACTTATGATTTTTCGATATAAAACAATAATGGGTTCGGCTTTTTTTTCATTTTGTTGGAGAGTTATTGCTTGTTCGTAATATTTCAATCCATTAGAGAAATCTTTCTTTTCGATATAATCCTCTGCGATTTCAATAGTTAATTTACTTGCTTCAGCCCATTTTTTTTTCTTGGTGAGCTTCTGAATTTGCTTGAGTTTTTCTTCAATCATCTCTAAAGATAGACTCCTGTTAACTGTAACATTAATTAACGGTTTTCTGACTATATTTATTGTAGTGTTTTCTATTCCTCTTATTATATAAAATAATTTCTAATATAGTCAATAATCACAATTTCATACCCGAATTACAGGGTATAATTATTCTTATACGGTTCAACGTAGGTTTACTTCAATACAACAATTAGATTTCTTTAATTTTTCTATTACTAAGGATGAAATTATAAAAAAAAATTGTATCTCACATGGTTGTTTATGCAAATAATTTTTCTTATAATTCTTATTCAAGTAATAATTTTAACTAGAATAACCATTCATGAGATATAATGCTAAGGAAGTAGAATCAAAAGTTGGGACCGCAATTTCTAAATGAATTAGAATTTAGATTAGTAAGGTCATAATTTTGCCAAAATAGATCAGTTAATGAGTATAAATTTAAAAACCACTTTTAAATGATTGAAATCTCTGGTGTATGCAGATAATTTGGTATTGAGTTAAACCACTAAAGAAAACTGGAGAAGTAATAGAAAAACCAAGTTTCTACAAAACTGATAATTCGAGCATAAGATCATACCTTGCCCCAAAGGTTTCAATAATCGTTCAATGATCATTGAAATGGTAAAATTCTCTAAAGAATTAGTATAAAAGAATGAAAAAATACAAAACTACAACTATAAGAAACATTAGTAATTCCACCAAAAAAACTAAGAAAGATCCACGAAGTAACTT
>JBHLQZ010000180.1:0-4023 GCA_048883065.1 Candidatus Thorarchaeota archaeon
CTTATGTATTAAATAGTTTATCAGTTGGAAACACTAGCACACTAGTTAACCCTACATATATTTACTGTTCATTCAACATTTCTATTCATATAAATAGCCCTGATTTATATTATGATGGCGTTTATTCTTTTGATACAGCATATTATATGGAGATTTCCAATATCGCTGGAACCTCTAACTATGTTTATCTATATAGAATCCAAAATGGCATTCAAACAATGATTAATGATGGGACTATCAATGTTAATCCAAGCACACCAGTCAGTAATTTAGGAGACGGAAGATACTTACTTGATTTAGTTGGAGGACAAACTATAACTGCAACTCTCCCTCATAGCATACAACTTTGGCTTGAAGTATAAATTTCTAATCAACACTTATTTTAAAATCTTCAGCATTTTCTTTCTCTTTTCTATCAATCATAACTTCAAGAACACCATTTTTGTATTTAGCTTTAGCAGTTTGAATATCTACAGCAACAGGAAGGCTAACCGATTTTTCATACTTTCTGTCTTGAGAATAAGCTTTTATTGTCAATGTTCTTTCTGTACCTGTTAACTTAATATCACCCTTGTTAACACCAGGAACCTCTGCTATCACTCTAACTTTGTCACTCTCTTTAAAAACATCAATTAGTGGTTCTCTAACATCAGATGCTTCTATGTCACCATAGGTCTTAGATTTTACATTTCCAAACTGGTCAATTTGTGGTTTTCCATCAGGTCCTACTCCAAATTTAAATCCATATACAAACGGATTTTTAGTAATGTCTTCAAAATCAGCTGAATCTATCCCTTCTAAGTTTTTCATGATATTTCTTAACATTTCATCTATCATTTTTCCAAAGGATGAACCTCTGAAATAAGGTAAAAATCTCTCCATTGCTTCCTCTATATTGAAGTCTTCCCAAGAGCTGAAGAAATCAAACGGATAAGAATCATCAGGTTGTTTTTTCTTCTTTTTCTTATCATCATTTTCATCAGAATTCATTTGTATCACAATGCTTTTTCAATATCAAGAATAATTTACCATTACATTATATAAACTCGATTATTTAACTTATTATTGATGAGAAAAAATCTTTTTCTCCCTCCAGAATAAATGTTCCAATTTAAGCTTTTAATCCTTTCCTTGCTTTTTCTAATGCTCTATCAGGATCTGAATTGTATTCTTGAATAACGGAAGCAACATCTTCGAAGTACCTGATTCTCTTCTTTACCATCCAACGAAGAATTGTCTTTCTCCTTTCTAGTTCATCAAAGACATCTTGCTCTTCCAATCCTGTATTTTCCATGATCTTTTCCAGAACATAACTTCTTCCAAAATAAATGAATGTATCATCTTTTGGATTCCATTGGTAAAGTTTATTTGTTAAGATCTCTTCAGTAACTGGATCTAATCCTATTAATTCAGTAACAGATTGAGTTCTACGTGCGAATTTTGATTGTAGTCGAACCTTTCGAATAACATGAATAAGATCTAATGATTTCATCATTGAACGAGGTATGTTCATTGGTTTACTTTCTAATCTGTGAATAACTCCTTCAACAGAATCACCATGAATAGTTCCTAAACCTCTGTGACCTGTACTCATAGCTTGAAACATTGCATAAGCTTCTTCTCCTCTAATTTCCCCTACAATAATATAGTCAGGACGTTGTCTCATAGCAGCTCTTAACAATTCATACATTGAGATTTGTCCTCTTCTATAGCCTGTTTCTGTTGTTTCACCAAAACCTGATCTAACAACACTTGGAATCCAATTCTCATGCGCTAGATTAAGCTCCGCTGTATCTTCAATTGTAACAACTTTAAGATCAGGCTTAATCATCATAGCAATTGTATTTAAGAGGGTGGTTTTTCCAGCTGCTGTACCACCTGCTATTAATGAACTAACATTATGTTCCATTGTAAACCAATAGAAAGCTGCTATATCTAGATCTATTGTGTTGTATAGAATTAAGTCTGTGATTGTAAAAGGATCTGCTTTAAATTTTCTTACTGTGAAAGTTGAACCTCGTTGTGTAACTTCTTTACCATATGTTAATTGGATTCTACTCCCATCTGGGAGAGATGCATCTAAGAGCGGATTAGCAATACTAATGTGTCTATTGGCTCTTTGAGCAAGTTTAATGATAAAACTATCCAAATCTTCTGGTGTATCAAATGAAATATTTGTTGATATCGATTCATACTTGCGATGCCAAACATATATCGGAATTCCAACACCATCATTCGAGATGTCTTCTATGTTTGGATCGAGCATAAAAGGTTGAATCTTTCCATAACCAATCAAATCACGTGTTAAGTAGTACATAATTTTTTCAAATTGAGATTCATTAAGAGAAATTCTGTATCTTTTTATGATATCTACAATCTTTTTCTTAAGGAATTCTTCAGCTTTTTCTGATGATTTTAGAACACTTAAATCAACATCTAGTTCATCAACCATTATAGAGAAAATCTTATTGTAAATCGCTTGTTCCTTAGAATCTAAAGGAATTTCAACTACCATATATTGAGTTCGTTTAGAAACAGGATCCGTTTGAATTAACACATAAGAAAACGGAGGACTTACAGGATATGTTTCCTCAAGTATTGGAACAGCTGCTGTATCAGTAAAAGCTTCTCCAGTTTCTTCTTGCATGAATTATTATTATGAACTAGTCTTTTTAAAGTTATTTTTCATATTAGCTTTGTTTTTGTTTATTTAGAGGAAAAATGAAAAAAAATAGCATAAAATTAATAATTTTTAATAAAAAAATTATTCCAGAACAATATTACTGTTTTCTCCATCAAAAATATAGCTTATTTTTGGTGAAGGATCCGAACTTTCTATAGATCCAGATATTGATATAGAATCTTCAGGAATTAGTAAATTAATTGAAACTGATAAATCAGGATTTTCTATTAAACTTGCATCTAAATAATAATTAATGCCATCTGAGGAAACTTCAATTATGTATGATTCTTCATGCACTTCATCTGGTAATGATAACATCACACTATGCGTAAAGCTCGTAGCTCCTTCTTGTATTTGATTCTCACAGAAAGATTTCAGATCATGAATTATTTCCGCTAGATTTTGCGATATATTCTCCAGATTCGTTTCAATTGCTCTGTCTTCCATTGTACCATTAATTGCGATCATTGTAACTGAAATTGCTCCTATCGCAAGGGTTCCGACCAACAAGATGGCCATATACATTAAATACTCACTTGGCATTGTTAAACTCCTTAGAATATTGAAATTTGTATTTTTAAACTTATCATATTAATCTTAATTTGATGAGATATATAATTGGTGTTCACAGGGAAATATAAAGGATTCTCATAGTTTAAATGATTAAATTGGTTAGATATGCGTATGTCAGAATATATATCTGTTAGAAAATCTATTGTTCCCAAATCCTCTTCTTCAGTTCCTTCATAGGTTAATTGTAACGTTAACTGCTTTCTAGTTGGATTGTAAAAAACTGATTCATTAAATTCCAGATCGATGTGTATTATCTCTATATTATATATTTCTGTTACTCCTGCTGTTTCATAATCAACTGTTAAAACATATCTATAGTATAAGGCAAGGTCAAGATATGATGCTTCATAAATAGTTCTTGAAGTATTGAGAACTGCTATCTCATTGTAGACTGTACTACTCCCATTAATAAAAACATAATCTTGGTCTTGAGGTCCTATCAGATATCTATGTTCTCCTCTTTCGTAATCTGCAATAGATGTGCTTCTATGTATGAGACGTGTAATATTATCTTGCATTACTCGGTGAGTACGATCCCCTGATATCTCATGCATTAAAAATAATACAATCCAACTTTCATCATAATATAGTTGCCCTTGTTCTTGGAAGAAGATAAATTCCTTACTAATAGGTGGTGGATTGTTAATCAACTCTTGGATGCTTGAATCTAGAGCTAGAAAATATAAATTATTGCTGTTGTTGTAACTTTTATCTTTGAAGCTGCTTATACTAGGCAACATATAAACAAGAGAAATACCTATAGCAGC
>JBHLQZ010000181.1:0-4019 GCA_048883065.1 Candidatus Thorarchaeota archaeon
AGTGTTTCATGATACATAACGGTTGTAAAAATGTCAATGCAATCGAAAAGGATTAAGATAGTGATCATTGCTATTGTGATAGCTATAATATTGATTGGATTAGGTTCATATGCTTATTTTACAATGCAAACAACAACTAAACAACATCTCATAGTCTCAACGACAACTAGCCTATACGAAACTGGTCTTCTAGACATTCTAAAAGTAGAATTCGAGAAACAATATCCCTCAATTAATGTATTTTTCATATCTCAGGGAACAGGTCTAGCTATACAGACAGCGATGAGAGGAGATGCTGATATGATTCTTGTTCATGATCCTGTACGTGAATTAAAATTTCTAGAAGAAGGATATGGAGTTAATCGAAAAATTATAGCCTATAATTTCTTTGTAATTGCTGGTCCAAGTGATGACCCAGCTAATGTAAAAGGTTTGTCGCCAACAGAGGCTTTCACTAAAATAAAAGAAGCTGGAGAAAAGAATTCTGCAATCTGGGTTTCAAGAGGAGATGATTCTGGCACGCATGCTAAAGAAAAACGAATCTGGAAAGCAGTTGGGTTTGATGTTGCAGATTTGAGAACTATGGATTGGTATTTAGAGGCAGGTACGGGAATGACCGCTACTTTGAGACTTACTGATGAAAAGAATGGATATACATTAGTGGATCTAGGTAGTTATCTAAATAATTATGCTAATGGAAATATTGAACTTGAAATAATTGTTGATGCTGGTAAAGATACACTAAATGTTTATAGTGTTATTGCTAATAATCCTAGAAAAACTGAAGTGTCTGGCTCAAACTTTGATGCTTCCATGAAATTCATAGAGTTTTTAGTTTCAGATGAAATTCAACAAATACTTACAGACTTTGGAAAAGACAAATTTGGTAAACCACTTTTCAATCCTTATGTTAAGCTTCTAAAAAATAATGATAAGCCAGAACTAATACAATGGATTAAAGACCTTGCTTACTTTGATGGAACAGAATGCCCCTCTCAATATAGATATCAAGCAGATTATCTGTGTCAAATCATTTACCGAGAATTGATAATCTCTCCCGTTGTATCATTTATTCAGCACTAACTCTTTCTTCTCTTTCTTTATAATGGATATTACTTGATTTTCATGTTTGAACCGTTTCAAACATTTATTGAGGCTATACATCAGGCAATTATTATAATTTTGAGTGGGGATCCTGAAGTTTGTTCGATCACAATAAGATCAATATATGTCTCGGGATTAGCTACATTACTTTCTTGTTTATGGGGATTACCTATCGCTCTTGGTTTAGCTCTATCATCATTCCATGGAAAAAAATTTGTGAGAAGTTTTTTCCAAGCAATGCTTGGTGTTCCTACTGTTGCGCTTGGATTACTTCTATACTTACTTTTTTCTAAAAGTGGACCATTGGGAATCTTTGAACTTCTTTATACTCCTCTAGGAATATCCATCGGTCAATCAATATTAATAACTCCAATAATTGTTAGTTTTGCATCAAGTGCTATAGAATCAACAGATGTCGATGTACGAGATCTTGCTAAAACCCTTGGGGCATCTAGATTTCAAACTGATTTAGCTATTATGAATGAATCTATTTGGGGAATAATATTAGCTATCATTGCGTCATTCAGTAGAGCATTTGCAGAACTTGGTGTAGCTATAATGGTTGGAGGTAATATTAGATACGTAACTAGAGTTCTTACAACCTCCATAGCACTTGAAACAGCTACAGGAGAAATTTCGTTTAGTATAGCACTAACAATTATTCTTATGGTAATCATCTTTTCATTGACTTTTCTTATCAATTTTCTAAGGAGAACGTAAAATTTGTCTGATTATCTTCATCTTGAAGAAATAGAGAAAAAATATGAAGACATTAAAGCTCTTGATAATCTAACGTTAGATGCATATGAAGGGCAATTGATCTCTATAGTAGGAGCAAATGGTTCAGGAAAAACCACTCTATTAAGAACCGTAGCAGGTTTAGCTTTTCCAAGTAATGGTCAAATTATCTTTAATAAAAAGGAATTAAGTTCATATGAGTTACGAAAAATTGCTACACTAGTTTTTCAGAAAAATGTAATGTTCAATACAACTGTTTTCAAAAATGTTTCTTTTGGTTTAAGGGTCAGAGGTTTCGATTCAAAAAATATACAAAATAGGGTAATTGATTCTTTATCTTCTGTTGAATTAAAAGAATTTAATAAAAGAAAAGCTAGGAATCTTTCTGGGGGGGAACAACAAAGAGTTGCCTTAGCTAGAGCATTTATTATTGAACCTAAAATATTACTTTTAGATGAACCCACTGCTAATTTGGATCCAGCTAATGCAATAATCATAGAAAATGCAATTAAGAAAATATTAGAAGAAAGGTCTTGTATTATTATAATGGCTACTCACAATTTGCATCAAGCTAAAAGGTTATCCAGTCTTATTGCACATCTTCATTATGGAAAAATAATTGAATTCTCAAAACCAGAAAAATTTTTCAAAAAACCAGATAATGAAATAACACAAAGATTTGTAAATGGAGAACTTCAATTCTAATGTGATTAGATATAAGCATTAATTGTTTAATATTATTACAAAATTATTCAGACAATTTACGAATTCTGGCTAAATTTTTTAAATCGTCTCTTGGGTTATCTATTGGAGTCTCTAAAATTATTGGTAACCTACGAAAAATATCCGTGTGAAGTATTGTTCTAAAACCTTTATTGCCAATATGTCCTTTACCAATATGTTCATGTCTATCCATATGAGATGACAGTTTTCCTTTGGAATCATTTGCATGAATAACCTTTAGTCTTTCTAAATCAATTTCTTCTTTAAGTTTATCAATTGTTTCGCCAATTGATGTAGTATCTCTCAGATCATAACCAGCTGCAAATGCATGGCATGTGTCAAAGCAGATTCCGAGTCTGTAATTATCAGAAATTTGATCTATGATCTCTTGAATTTCTCTAAATGATGATCCCATGCTGTTCTTTGTACCTGAAGTGTTCTCAAGTAATAGAGTGGATTTTCCGTTTGATGAATTGAAAGCTGTCTTTATAGCATTTGTAATTTTTTTTAATCCAACTTTTCTACCTTTTCCAAGGTGACTACCTAAATGAATCACAACATATGGAATGGTGAGTCTATTGCATCTATCTAGTTCTTCTACAAGAGATTTAACGGATTTCTTGTATACTACCATATTTGGGCTGGAAAAATTTGGTAGATAAGGTATATGAGAGAATACTGGCTTCATTCCATATTTATGTAATTTTTCATTAAATTTTATTATCTCATTTGTGTGTAGAGACCTTGCTCTCCAGCTTCTAGGATTACTTGTAAAAATTTGGAAAGTGTTACATGTTTTCTCTTTTGCCCTGTCTACTGCTAAATCAATTCCTTTAGCTATTGAAATATGAAGACCACATTTTATCTGATTTTTAATAGACAAAGCCTACACCAAATATTCTAAAAGGCAAGATAAAATAGTGTTAGATATGTATTAATCGAAAAAAATGTAAAATAATATTAATTGGCACACTAAAGATAAAGCATCTAAGATAGCATGCCAATTGATTATTTACTTTACGTTAAGAACTTGGAACTGCTATTGCATCAATTTCTATTAGAAGTTCTGGCAAAGGTAGAGTTACACCAACTGTAACACGACAAGGCGGATCTTCAGGAAAATAAGTCTTAAAAACTTCATTCATGCCAGCAAAATCTTTTACATCTTTTAAATAAACTGTTGTTTTAACTACATCTGCCATTGATGACCCTCCAGCTTCTAAGACTGCTTTAATATTTTCTAATACTTGTGTAGTTTGTTCTTTAATTTCTCCTGGAACTAATTTACCAGTAGAGTCAAAAGCGACGAACCCTGCCACATAAATAACTCCTCCAGCTTTCACAGCTTGTGAATATATTGGGCGTGTCGAACCTAGAGGTTTAGTTACGGGTGCTTTATCAGTTCTAATAATTATTTTGTCCATATTCTCACCGAAAATTTTGAAGATAAATAA
>JBHLQZ010000182.1:0-4007 GCA_048883065.1 Candidatus Thorarchaeota archaeon
TCTTTCTCATCTATTAACTTGAGAACAAAATTCAAAACTTTATCAAAAAGAGGTTGAAAAACAGCAACATTGAAATCTTGATGATGCACACATAATTTATCAATTACTACTTTTTCCTGCTCAAAGTCATAAATTAAGGGATAAAAACGACATCCTTGTGGTCTATTTTCATAGATTGAACACATTTTTTCCTTTAAGAAAAAGCACTTATCATCAACATTCTTAAGGACGAGAAATCCATCTTTTTCTTCTAAGAATTCTTCTTTATTAAAACCTAAATTTTCAATTCTTAATACATCCATGTTTGAAAGAAACATTTCTGTTTCTAAGCAACACATATAACAATCTTCAATGAAAGGGCAATAAAATTCTGGAAGAGGTGTATACATATGATTTTCCTTCTTATTCTGTGTTCTGTATTTTTTTAGTTATTCCAATAATTTTTTTTCCAAATACATCAATCATACTTTGGATTTCTTTCTGATTATCTGCTTCTATTGTCATGCGTATCAAAGGAGATGTATTGGAAGGACGAATAAGCACCCAACCTTTTTCTAAGTCCACTCTTACTCCATCAAGTGTATTAATCCTTTCATATTCTTTTGTTAATTCTATTTTTAATTCTTCAACGATATCAAATTTTATCTTATCACTACACTCTATTTCTTCTTTATATATTGGATAGGTTGGAATTCTCTTAACCAAATCAGAAAGTACCTCATCACTGTTATTAAGTATTTCTGCAATTTTTAAAGGAGTAACAATTGCATCATCAAAGAGAAAATAACTAGGAATAATAATGTGGCCACTAGATTCAATTCCAAGTGGGGAATTTTCTAATTTTGCTTCAATTGTTAGAAAAGTATGTCCAACAGGTATTTGTTTGACTTTATATCCTAATGGCTCTAATTGTTCTTCTACAGCTTTAGAACATTCAACATTAGCTATAATTGTTCCTTCTTTTCTTGCTAAACCATATTTGCCTATTAAGATACCTGTTTCATCTGCAGAGAGAACCTTCCCTTTGTTATCTATGATTACTGCTCTATCACCATCGCCATCAAAAGCTACACCAAAATCACAATTATGAGTCAGAACAGTTTCAATTAATTTCGTTAGATTTTTAGGTTTAGGATCAGAAGGTCTTCCCAAAAATAATGGGTCTGTATCACAATAAACTGAAATTATCTCTAGACCAAGAGATGAAAAAACATCAGGAGCTGAAAGCGTTGTACTTCCTCCTCCACAATCTAATGCAACTTTGATTTTCTTGGAAAAAGAAAATTTCTCTTTAAAGAAATTTATGTACTCCTCATTTATTTTAACTGATTTTACCTTTCCTATTCCTTTCCAGTCAGCAATACTGTATTCCTTCTCAATAGCAATGTCTCTTATTCTAATTAATTCCTCTTCTGAATAACCAACTCCATCAGAATGATAAAATTTGATACCATTCCATTCAGGAGGAAGATGACTAGCTGTAATAAACACAGTAGCATCTGTTTTCAAAATCCAGCCTGCAAAAAGTGTTTGACCAAAAGCGGTGATGCCCACATCAATTACATTTAAACCTGTAGCTAAAACTGCTGAAATAAAAGAATAAGCTAATGAATTGCTTGAATATCTTATATCCCTACCAATTACAACTTCCTTTCCTTCAAGATCTTGAATAACATAATTTCCAAATGCTAATCCTATTTTGTACATGATTTCAGGAGTCAAATCCTCATTATACAATCCTCTTATATCATAAGCTCGAAAGATGTGAGGAGATATATTTTCTGTCATTATTTATGAAGTGTTTTCAATGTATAAAAATTTGATTGCTTCTACTGCTTTTCATTCTTTGTTTAAGTAATCACATAAATCTTTTATTTGAGTAGTAATTAGCAAGAACCATGCATGTAGCAGTTGTTTACATACTTGTTTTTTTAGGATCTTATATAATTGGATCTATACCTTTTAGCTGGATTGTCGTTAAACTAAAATTAGGAGAAGATCTAAGGCAAATTGGTTCAGGAAATGTAGGTGGAAGAAATGTTTACAGAGCTACTAAATCTAAAGCTTGGGCTTTATTTGCTGGTTTTCTGGATGTCACTCGATCAGTAACAGCATTTGCCTTACCTTATTTATTAACTAAATATCTCTATTTTTCAACAAATGATGTACTAGTAGAATTTTTTATCTGGCCTGAATTTGGAATTCTAACTTGCTTCGCTCTAGTTATCGCTGGTTTCGGTGCAATATTGGGACATAACTGGCCTATATATCTCCTGTCTCATGGAGGGCGAGGAATAACAGTAGTAATTGCAACCACATTAGTTGCTAATCCTATATTATTAGCTTTTTGGGCTATCCTGTGGCCAATATGTATCGCTTTTGTTGGATATTCAGCGATAAATTATATTGTTGTAACTTTGTTAGTTGGTGTAATTTCTTTGTTTCTACCTCAATCCATGTTAATGCCTTGGGCTAACTATAATTTAGGATTAGCTGTACTCCTATTTCTAGTTGCAATTGTTATGATTAGTAGACAAAGTGATAATTTTAGAAAGATAAAGTCTGGTGAAGCAAAAAGAATGAGAATCTTTAAAGCTTTAAAAGGAAAAGGAAAATTAGGCGATGAAATACTAAAATAGAAAAAGAAGTAAGTAAGTATTTACTCATTTTGTTTTTTTGGTTTAAATGCTGTTACAGTTATACTTTGTATTGATTCTTGAATTAGTTCAATGTCTTTTTTAGTATCTTCAAAACTTTCAATCTCTATTGGTTCTCCATCCACTATTAAAAGTGGATCTATAGCTCTTTCCTCGGTTTCTGTTTCCTCTGTGAGGTTCTGATTTTTCTGCAAAACTCTTATTTCCTCAAAACCTGCATTTTCTATCATTTTTAGGTATTTATTCTTTATTTCTGCTCCAGCTACACAACCTGCAAGAAGCGCTTCATTATTTCTTAGCGACTCAGGAAGATCTTGAAGCAATACTATGTCTGATATAGCAATTCTACCACCTGGTTTTAGAACTCTAAATGCTTCATTAAACACTCTTTGTTTTTCAGGAGATAAATTAATAACACAATTAGATATTACAATATCAACTGTTTCATTTGCAACTGGTAAATTTTCAATTTCACCAAGTCTAAATTCAACATTATCAAAATTATTCTTTTCTGCATTGTCTCTTGCTAAATCTATCATGTTTGCAGTCATATCAACACCTATTACTCTTCCAGATAATCCGACTTTTTGAGCTGCTAGAAAGCAATCAAGTCCTCCGCCAGATCCTAAATCAAGTACAACTTCTCCTTCCTTAAGGGAGGCAATAGCTGTAGGATTCCCACAACCTAATCCCATATTAGCTGCACCTGGAATGCTTTCTAATTCTTCTGCAGTATAACCAATAGCTTTACTTACATCTTCTGCACTTACTTTTTTACTTCCACAACAAGAAGAGCTTTTTTTAGCTACTTCTCCATATCTGTCTCTTACTATTTTTTTTACATTTTTTGTTTCCATGTTTCTCACCTATTTATTCTAAAATCTCTTCCATTATTGGTTTGAGCATGACTTTAACCATGTTATCCATTTTTTCAGCTTTAAACAATGAAATACTGGTTACTTTACCTTTCTCTCTCATTCCCACAACAATAAGCTTGTCTTTTTCTTTTATGTCCATATTTTCTCTTAAACTCTTGGGAAGAACAATCTGTCCCTTAGCATCTACAGTAACAACTCCTTCAACATGACAACAACTTTCTCCTTTTTCATTGGAAGGGCAACATTCCTTTTCTTCTTTATTCATCTTTCTCAGGTTGGTTAGATTATACAAGTATATAAAGATTCTGAAAAGTAAGAAAATTCCTACTATTCTTACTTTCTCTTATACAAATATTTTTAATCACTTTTCTAAACACGACATTAATGAAAAAAGCCATAATTATTACAGGGACACCGGGAACTGGAAAAACTGTCATTACTAATTTGCTTGAGAAAGAAGGTTATTTAACAA
>JBHLQZ010000183.1:0-3986 GCA_048883065.1 Candidatus Thorarchaeota archaeon
TTTGAGAAAGAGGAATTTGAAACGGGGACAAAAGAAATAGCTAGACATTTAATAGAAGAAGAAACTTATACTATAATAGGGGGAGGTGATTCAGCAGCAGCTTTTGAGAAATTTGGTTTTCAAGATGAAGTATCTTTCATCTCCACTGGTGGTGGGGCAAGCTTGGAAGTTATGAAAGGAGCTATGCTTCCTGCGATCGAGTGTTTATCAGATAAATAGTAATGGTCTCAGATAATTGTTCCTATAAGAAAAATAACCAGTGAAATGCAGGATCCAATTATTATACTAAATAAGTTTACTAAATCATTTCTCATCCATTTCTTACCAGAATGATGTTCAGTTTCTTCATTACAATGAACTTTTCTTTCGGTTATTTTTCCACACACTTTACATTTATTCATCTTTTGTATCGTACAAGCTGATATGCTATCGATATAAGCACCTACAACTCCTCCTATTATAACTGGGATTATAAATAGCCAAATTGAAGAAGTTTGGACCACATAATTGTCTATTAAACTAACTCCTATACCTATTCCAGCAATAATGCTTGCTCCTAAAATTGATGCTAATATTCCAGCAATAGAAATAGCTCCAGGAGTTCCTCTTTCAACTCTTATCCATGGTTTAACAGATAATCTTGGTTTAGATTTAGAAAGAGATCCTAATTCTGTACCTAATGTGTCAGCTAAACTAACAGCTATAGCTCCAGCAGACATAACAGTTAATATTGGATTTCGTATAAGAACAACTAGAAAAGATAAAATTGCTGGAACTAGACTGTTAACCATAGCTTGGATGCTATCTCTTGCTGTATCTCCTTTCTCAAACTCTTGATTGATAGTTTTTTTCTTACTCCTTCCTACAAAAGTAAAAAGAGTTCCTAGTAAAAAGAAAGAAATATACATTGCTCCCCATGTCCAAGAACCTAAACCAAGAATTATTACACCTAAATAAAAACCTGCAATGGCTCCGTCCCATGTTAATGCCTTTAAAATAATTCCAGAAATTGCTAAGAATAAACCAACACAAAGACCCGCAATTACTGCATTTAATGAGAGGAATGCATTTAATTCTGAGATATCATCGTGAAAAATTTTGTATAGAAGAAATAAAGCACCTGCATTTACTGCTGGAACTGCTAGATTATCAAATCCTTTTGGAGTAATAGCTTCTATTATAGCTGTTAAGAATCCAGTAAAAAGACCAATATAGATTGAAACAACTAGTGTTTGTTGCAGAATTAAGCAACTTATAGCTACAGCGCCAAAAGTTGCGAAAGCAGCTGCCCAACTTCCAAGTAGAGTTTTTGTTCCTCCAAATATTGTATAAGGTTTATCATTTCCATATTTTGAACCTACAACTGCGCTGATTCCATCACCCCACACTAACGGCATAAAAGAGCCTAGGAAGATTACATTAAATTGATCACTTGGATCAGGACGAAAGAAAATAGCTGTAAGAGCTGTCAATGATAATGCATAAAACACAGTTCCATATGTGTGCCCTTCTTCAACTCCTTTTAATCTGAATTTCTTGATAGGTGATCCTGGGCAAGTAAAATATGTAAAGAATATAAAAAAGAATGGACCGATTAAAGCTATCCAAACACTTGAGAAAACAAAAGGAAAAAGTAAAGCAACGTTACCAACTGAAAGGTGAACTATTTTCCTTGTAGAACTCCCAGATACTTTATCCTTTCTTCGTAGGATTTCTGCAATTATTAGTGCAGAAAGAACAAATACAAATAAACCAGCTAACCCAATGAAATCCCATGTAGTAAATGTTGGGGGAAATTCGTAACTCATGATTTTATCTACCATCTGGCATTTATATAACAAATAATATTCATCTTATACAACATAGAGAATCGGTGAAGATTAAAAATTTACTGCTCACTAAATGCATCACCTTTCTCATGACTCTCTAATGCAATCGCTCTATCGATTCCACTTACTAAGCCTTCACACCTAGGGTGATAAAATTGTTCGCATTTTCTGCAAATCTGTTCATTTCTTCTGTCCCTTAACCTAGAGAAATATCTTCTGCTGGTAACATAAATTGCTATTGTGATAAAAATTACAGCTAATGCCCATCCATTAAATCCTCTTGCTAACTCAACAATACTGATAATAATTGTAGCAAGGCAAGTGACCATTGCTATCCCAAGTAAAAATCTAGTTATATCTTTTATTATTCGCGGAGGATGAAGAAATACACTTAAGGGAGTAAAAATGAATAAAACATTTGTAGCAACAAAAGCAATCCAAAAATTAACGTTTAGAAATACCACCAATATTGGAACAATAAAAAGACCTGCCAAAAAACCACTATAGAGATTTACACAACCTCTACAAACCTTGTAACCTTTAATAGTATAAACATGATCTTCGAACTTACTACATAAGGGATGATGAGCTAAACGATAAGGATAAATAAGCCATCTTTCTTGTTTTTTTTGTTTACTTTTCTTTTCTTTTTGACTCATATTTCACCAACTATTGCTGAAGTTCTAATTATCAAATCTAAAATTAATACAATCATAAATTTATTCTTCTGAATTTGAAAATTATTATCTATTTTATGCATGGAAGTTAGTTTATCTAACATGCTTTGAAACATATGCGTTTTTTTAGAATATATTCGATTCATTCCCTTAAGAGATTCCTGAATTAATATCTGTTTATATGCTTCTTGCTTCATTTTAATGATTTTCCTTTCATTTTGATCAGAATAAACAGACCAATCAATATTTGTAAGTACTTCAATCGAATGGAGATTAAATAAAACACTGAAGAAACAAATATCTAAAATCATAAGTAAATCATTAAATTCAAATTTCTCCTTCTTTCTGAATCCCCCTATATTTTTTCTAATCTCTTCTGGTAATACTTGTTTAGATAAGATACGCGCATAAAGAGAAGGTAATTCATATGTAAAATCTTTCTTCTTTATTAATTCATGAATTTCCTTTTCATCAGTATTAGATACAATCATTGTAATTAAGAAATAAGGAAGGAAATATTGGTGGTTGTTATCTAAATTCTTTTCTATTTCTATAAATTGTTCTACTAATTTTGTAAAAGAGATTGAGCCTTTTACAATGAGATCAATAAGATATTGTTGTACATACAGAATTTGACTTTCTTTATTCATCTGAGCAAAAATTTCATCGAATTTTGAAACTATTTTCTTATGTGTAACAAGCTCAAGAGATCTTTTCAAAATATTATAATTGTTTTTTATTCCTAATAATTTCTCTAATTTGTTTAGAATCTTAATACAAGTGTCATAATTCCCAGAATATAAGTTCAACTCAACAAGTTTATCTAATAAAAATGGTAGAGATGTATCTTTGTATTTTTCAGCTAAATTTATTGCTTTATTTGTAAATAATAAGGCGTTATCGAGGAATCCTTCATCTGTATAGATCTTTGCTTTTGAGAAATATATTGATATCAGACTCTGCTCATCTTCTAATTCAAATGATGTTTTTTCTAGTTCATTTAGAATTGATAGAGCTTCTTCAGAAAAACCTTGTTTAAATTTTATCTGACTAAGCAATTGTTTCAACCTACCTGAAATTGAATGAAGTTCAGAATATAGAGAAAAATCAAAATCAGTAATTTTGTTTAATCCTTTTTTAATAATTTTTTCAGCTCTATTTAATTGATTTTCAAGAATTAGAGATTCTGTAAGTAGGTTAACTAATTCAAATTGTAATATTGTAAATTCAGATTCATCTATATTTTCTAAGTATTCTAGATTTTCTATAACCTCTTTGTAATTTCTCAGAGAATATAACATTCTAGCTCTCGTATTTTTAACAGTTGAAAGGCCTTTGATGTGTTCTAGCTTCTGAAATTCTTCTTCAGCTACTTTTAGATGTTTTTTTGCTTCTTTCTCTTTAACCTGATTAGCATATATTGAGCCTAGATTAAGAGAAACTGTTGCTATTCCCAATGTATCTTTAGATCTCACTCTTA
>JBHLQZ010000184.1:0-3981 GCA_048883065.1 Candidatus Thorarchaeota archaeon
CTCTGAGACTCTTATTTTCCATCCATTTAATGCAATAATTGATTTAGGGGGCCAAGAATTTATAGATAATTCCTGATAAAGCACAACTTGCTCTTTCATTTGTTGATATAACCATTTAGAACGTTATAAAACTAGTGAAATGAAGATGAAGAAAAAATTAGTCTGAATATCTTTATAATAATACAAAATATACACTCTCTAAATGAATAAAATTCTTCATAATCCAGATAAAAATGAAATCATAGAAGCTATTGAAACAAATACATATGAATATAGAAAATGGTTTTCAAAGAGTATTAAAGGCGGAGAAATAATACAAGATGAAGAATTCTATTTATTCTGTTCAGGGCTTAAATATGGTTTCACCAATTTTGTTATTGATATTAAGATTAGAGAAAATGCTAATTCAAAAATTGAAGATATAGTCTCTTTTTTTAAAAAAAGAAATCTTCCATTTCTATGTCTTATAGGACCAAATTCAAAACCTAATAATATAGAAGAATTACTCTTTGAGAATAATTTACGCTTAGTTATTAAAGAGCCTGCTATGGCTTTTTTCTTGGATAAATTTGAAGTTAAAAATAAACCATTAGCTGAATTAGAAATAGTTGAACCAAGAAATTATGACGAGCTTATTATCTGGAATAATATTAGAAAAGAAGTATATGAATTCCCAGAAGAAGTACTTACTAAATCTTACCTTATTCCAATTTTGGATTCAAAGGTAACAGCATACATGGCATATGTTGAAAAGAAACCAATAGCTACATCTCTTGTTTTCTATGATTCAGGAGTAGCTGGAATATATTCAGTAACTACTCTTCCTGAATATAGAGGGAAAGGAATTGGAACATATATGACATATTTATTAATGCAAGATGCAAAGAATAAAGGATATAAATTGATTACTTTACATTCGAGTGAAAAAGGATTATCTGTTTATAGAAAATTAGGTTTCCAAGAATATGATTACATAAATTATTACTTCTGGAAACCATGAAAACGATTAATATAAACAACTATTTTTTTAATCTGCAAAACATAAAAATATTATAGATTCAATAGATTAGTTGACAATTACTTAAGTTTTGATAATTTATCCATAAACTGCAGATCTAGGTTTCTCATTAGTTTGTATTGGTCCTCGTCCTTCTGCTGCTTCTTTTAATAATTTGTTATATAGATTCCAATTGACATTGCTTGTAATCGCTTCAACAGGGCAATGGATCATACAAGAAACACAATGAACACATAAGTGACTGTTTTTAGGTATAATTGGTCCTTTATCAGTCATCTCAATACGTTGAACAGGACATATTTCTGAACAAATTCCACATTTTGTACATTTATTATAATCTATGAATATTTTTGGGTATAGATATTTTTGCCAAATTTTTTCACGGAAGATAATTTTATCTTTCATTCTATCTATAAATTTCAAATATTTTAATTGTGGTATGATATTTAATATCTCTACATTATCCTTATTTTTTAATAGAATTATTTTCTCAACAAAATCTTCAATAAAAGGAATAGCTTCTTCTCCAGGCATTCCTTCATTTATTTTTGTAGAAATATATTTCAATTTTGTCATGCAATGTTCAGAATTTATTTTCATAGCTAAGGCAGGAATTCTACCTGATTTTTTCAGTAATTTAACAGATTCGATTAAAGCTAATCCTGAACTTATTCCTCCATATGTGATAAATGAGGTAGCTAACTTCCCCCACTTCTCATTAGGTTTGGGCAGTTCCTTTATAATGTTTAAAATGTTGAAGTGTAAGTGATGAGCATAAACAGGTCCTCCTAAACATAATAAATCATGTTGCTTTATTTTTTCATTAAGATATGATAATTTATCTTTATTATTCCCATTAAAAAAAACAGGATCTCTTGTAAGATCAATTAATTGAACCTCAACATCCTTTGCTTTCAAACTATTTTCCATAGTTCTAGCAACTTTAAGTGTATTTCCTGTTGGACTGAAAATGATAAATGTAACCTTCATAATATTCACATAGACTTATGATTTTTAATAACGAACATTTGTTCGTTAATATCAAAAAAGAACAATCGTTCGACATTTATAAATGTTCTGTTTTACTTACTAATATAAGAAAATTGTTTGAAATCAAAAGAAGACTTTTATGCCATTGATATGGTACTTCATAAATGATTCTATATTGTAATCTGTCCATTCATCAGTTTTATAATGTCTTGCAATCTCTAGAAAACCTTCTAAGAAATTTGTTGCTATTATGTGAATAACGAATGTATCTTTCAAACCTTCTTTCTTTGTTTCAGTTTGAACTTGTATGTGTTCAAGAAAATGATTTTCAATTATCTTGATTAGTTTATTTTTAAACATCTCATACTTTGTTCCTTGACTCTTATCTAGAAGAAGGAGAAATTCCGTATGATTGTTTTTAATTAATTCCCCAATTGGTTCAGCTACATATTTAGTTATCTTATTGAAAAATTGCTCAGTACCTATTATTTCTTCAGTTTCTACAAGTGTTTGTTGAAGTTTAGTAATTTTCTTGAAGGTTCCAAAAACAATAGAATGGAATAGTTCTTCTTTGCTAATAAAATAGGTATAAAGATTACTAGTACTAATTTTAGCTTTTTTAGCAATATCTCTCATAGATGCATTTGAATATCCTTTATCTAGAAAGATCTTTCGAGCTTCATTCTCGATTTTTTTTCTTATTTTTTCCTTTGGAATTTGCATTAGCGAACAACTGTTCTTATTTCATTACAGAAATAAAAAAGTTTTCTATAATTAAGAATCATTAAATATTCAGAATTCTGAAGAAAAGAAATAATTTTGAGCTTTGACCAATCATACTGGCAAAAACCCTTTGATTATCATCATAAGCTCTTTCTTAATTAGAAAGAATTGAGTATATAAACTAAAATAATACTGATTTCATTATTTTGTTAAAAATTTAAATTATATCAATCAGTCAATAAAATACACTCTATTGTTTGGAATCCAAAAAAAGAAGAATAAAGAAAGCTTAATTAGAATATTTCTAATTCCTCAAATTGTTTATAATAAAATTACGAAGACTCTTAAGAATCAGTATTTTCATTTTCTTGATTCTTAGAATCTTCATCTATCATCCTTTTCGACTTATGCTTCCTAATTAATTTTGGATTAAAAGTCCATATATCATTCCATATAAAATTGCTGATTAACCCTGTATAGAATGCTATGGTCATTGATAGATATTGGTTCCAAAGTAAAGTTCCATGTAATCCCATCATTATCCCACTATAAATACCATATCCTACAACACCTATGATGGTAAATTGGAAAAACTGATAGAATGTATTAGAATGAAATTCCTCTCCTTTGAATGTCCAGATTTTGTTCATGATGAATGTAAAAACAACCACTATACTCATGGATATGAGAGATGCTATAACTCCTTGATTTATAGTAAAAATCCAAAATTTCACATTTATGTATTTTACATCTGTTTGGTCTAGCAACATATCAAGAAGAAATAATAATAAGAAGTTCAATCCCCAGCCTACCGTACCAATAAATGCGAACTTTATGAATCTTTTACCCCTCTGAGAGGAGAAAAATTTCTCTTTGTTACTTTCCATCACAGAACCTTTTTCAAATTCATGAAGAAATAATAAAAAGGAGAATTAGAATATTTCTAATTCCTTTCCTAATTTCTCAAATGTTCCTAAAGCTAAATCAAGATCGTCTTTAGTAAGACCTGCATTCATCATTACTCGAATACGTGCTGTTCCTCTTGGTACCATAGGGAAAGTAATTGGTAAAGCAAATATACCTTCATCTTTTAATCTATCACTCATTTTCTTTGCCACTTCATTTTCACCACAGATAATAGGAACAATAGCTGTTGGGCACTTGGCAGATGCAGCAGTAATTTCATGGTTGAAACCTATATTTACTATCTCATTCTTGAAGTAATTACAATTATCTAGAAGTTTCTCAAC
>JBHLQZ010000185.1:0-3932 GCA_048883065.1 Candidatus Thorarchaeota archaeon
CACTCTTTCAAGTAAATTATCTAATACTCATGATCAAGCTTGTGTTGCTGCTAAGAAATTCTATCCCGAAAATGTAAAAATTTTAGATTCTATGCAAGCTTCTGGAGCAGAAGGGTTAGTTGCAATTAAATTCAGAGAATTGTTAAATAAAGGATATAGTTTTGAAGAAACTTACAAAAAGATGGAAAGCTTAAGAAAAGAAATAATTTTAGTGGGATACATGGAAAATCTGAAAATGTTGCTAAAGTCAGGTAGAATAAGCAGAGCATCTGAATTTATTGCATCATTAGGTAGGATGAAACCCATGGTTACTACCGATGAAGGGGAACTTATACCTTTATGTAAAGTTATTAGTTTGAAAAATGCTAAAAAAAGAATGGTAACAGAACTTGTTGAGAAAGCAACTGAAACCTTGTCTTACTCAATGTTTGTTACTCATGCTAATGATATAGAAGCTGCAAATGAACTCAAAAAAAATGTTGAAGATGAACTTAACATTAGTAAATCATTTGTTAATTTCATGGGACCTGTTGTAGGTAGTCGCGTAGGTTTGAAAGCGCAAATTGTTAGTCTTATTCCAGATGTTGAATGAGAAGTTGAGAACTTTTACGAAATCAAATCCTTAACCTGAACCTTGACTCAGCAAAATGTTACGTAATTCTAAAATATCATTTAAAATAAGATAGATAGCATTATCCAAAGACCTGAATATATCGCTTATTGAAACTATTAATTTGAGGTTTTTCCTTCTTTCTGCTTCATTAAACAATGATTTTTTAATAGTTAACTCCAATTCTTCAGCTCTTTCAGCAGTTACAAAGAAATATCTTGCAGTAGGATCATTTTCTCTCAATTCATCAATATTTTTAATATGCCGAGATGTAGTTTCAGCATCTTCGCATGAAGCTAAATAAATATAGTAATCCATTTCTCTAAAGAAGTCTTTTCCTGCGATTTCTTCAAGATCAAATAATAGTGTTAAAACTATTCTCATAAAATATGTGTCAATTCTTGTAATGTACTCATTTCTATCCAACTGATAGATGAAATCTATGTTTTGATATTGAAAAAGTGCTTGAATTATAATATTATATGCAAGAGAATCTGAGGTTATTATCCCTATTTTTGTTCTTCTATTTAACAGATTTGAGATTTGTTGTATTGTGTTGAATCTTGATGCTATATCTCGAACAATTTCTTCAATAGTTTTAGATCTAATTTGTTCATCAAGAATAACATTTTCAGTTAATGATTCTCCTAGATACAGCAACATTTCATCAGAGATCTCTTGAACATCATTAAATTGCTGTAGGAAACTCTCAATCGTTTCATAAATTTGGTTATGACCAAATTTCACTTTTTGATCACATTGTTTGTCATAGAAAATTAATATTTGACACATAGCTGATTCATTATTATATAGAAGACGTTGATCTTTTATTTTCGAATCATGTTTTTTAAAAGATACTATTAGTAGATGGTATGATTGAAAATGTGGTATTGGTAAAGGTCCATAGATTTCTAAATTGGGGGAAGATGCAGAAATTACTGGACTATAAAAATTTCCAATTCCCATAATTTCCTCACTTGCTATATCAGGAATTGGTATTGAGCTTCGTAGAGACATACCATTTTCATCTAAAACTAGTAAAGAGATGTACGGTATGAATATGTTAGATGACATTTCAATCAGATTGCTAATAACTTCTGATTTATTAAGAATTACATGAAATAAAAAACATTTCTTTAGGGCTTATTAGCTGCTTTATATTCTGCATAGACTTTTTCAAGCTCGATTCTTTTCTTCCTAGGGTTTCTTTCTATTAATGCTTCAAGAAAACAGAATATTGAAAGAAGTCTACACAAACGAATCAGATGGTAACCAATTTTAACTGATTCTACAATTATTGTATCATCGGGAATCTTAAACAAAATACTTTGTCCCCAATAAGTTGTATCGGTAAGAAATACATTTACAGAAAGTTCTAGAGAGAAGGACATGCTAAATGCAATTATAATGAGAATCAATCTAATCCATCTTAAATCTGTTCTTCTAATTACTTTGATACCCTCTAACCATTTAACGTCATGAGTTGTTACAATTAAAGTACAAGTTAAGAAAATCCAGAGAGGAGGAGATTCTGAAAGATCGATCCAAGTTGATACATAATCTTCAATGAGAATAACTGGAGATAGTAAGCTAATAAAAGCAATTATAAGAGAGATAAGGGAAAGCGATGAAGCTAATCTCATTATTCATGATAAACTGGAGGAATTTATATAGTTTTGTTTTTACTTTTAAATTTGAGAAAGTCAAGACTCCGCATATTTATATACAAGAAAGAAAAAATTTTTCCAGATGATTTCAGAACCAACTAGAAAGCAAATTACTAACGCTTCATTATTTGCTGTACTAGCAAAGATGATTAGTATGGCAGTTGCTTTTTTCCAAAATAATCCTGCTTCAGCTTATATTGAGTTGGCTTTTGAAGTAATCTTTTATTTAACTTTGATATGGCTTGGTTATGGATTGTGGTTATTCTATAAAGATGAGCAGGAAAAAAAACTTCAGTATATTAGTTTGTTAATTATTCTTGGAGGTGGACTTGCTATCCCTCTCTTAACTGTTGATTCACTAATTGATAGTAATATTATTGCGACTAATAATATAGGAGCAATTCTAACTCAAATTTCTACAATTCTTCCACCAATTGGTTTTCTTGTAGGTTTTATACTACTAAAAAGTATTCTGGATTCATATGTACCGGCAAGAAGAAACATCTTCAAAGGTCAATTATCATTGCCAATTGGATATGCAATGACTATTTGTTATATGATTATTTTAACTATAGTACCTATTGAATCAATGACTATAGAAGTAGAAGGTAAATATCAAATAAAAAGTGAATATGTTTTTCTTTACTATGTTGTTAGCTTTCTGGAAATGGGAATGATTGTGATGGTTGTATTAGGATTATGGTATTTAAGAAAGACTTTTCTGATGTTAGATAAGGTACCAAAAGAATATTTTGAAAGAATGAAGCAGGTGGAAGAGTATCCAGCACAAAGATCTTATCCTGGAACATTCACTAGATTTTCTAGAACCCAAAGCTCAATTATTCCTCCATCAGCAGCGAAGAGTGAACCAGAAATTATTGATACTACGAGTAGTTCTGATGTTGCTTCCAAGAAAAAAATGTTTTGCGTTAAGTGTGGTCTTGAATTGGAAGAAGATGCAGTTTTTTGTGCTAATTGTGGGGAAAAGAATCCCTATATAGAAAATTGAGTGAGGATAATGAAAGTTTCTGAGGATGTAGCAAAGCATTTGTTTTATACAACTTGGGTACTAATGGTACTTCAAATGATTAAAGTGTTAAACATCACATTTCTAGGTGTGTATGTTCCTCTTTTAGTTAATATAGTAGATGCAGCTTTTGATTGTGCTCTTATTCTTTTTGCAATAGGTATCATACGTTTAGGAAAGGAAATAGAAAATATCAGAAAGTGGATGGTAACCAGTATCGCTCTAATTTTTGCAGGAGGAGTAGATATAACTACTTTAATTCTTTCGTACATCTTCGGAAGCATTGGGAATCTGTCGGGATATTGGATACTAGCACCACTTTTATATGTAAGATTGGTTTTACTCATTTGTTTTCTTGTAGCTTTACCAATTGCATTTATGTATATTAAGTTCCATATAGATGATTTGGAAAAGTTAAATATAATCCCAAGAAAAGGAAGACTCTTTATTCCTGCAGGATATTTCTTACAGATATTTCCATATCTTATTCCATGGATAGGAGACTATATGAATCCAAAAACCTTACCGCCTATAGTATCAAATCTAGGCTTATTCTTTATACTTATCTCTGCATTTCTAATTATTGTAGGTTTTCTAGAATTAACAGTTGTTGTTAAAATGATATTAA
>JBHLQZ010000186.1:0-3929 GCA_048883065.1 Candidatus Thorarchaeota archaeon
AGCAGAAAGAGAATATGGTTTCCAAATATATCAAGGGGGAGTTGTCCCTGGTAAATCATTACATATTGTTTCTATTAGTGAATGGGACATAGAGGCTTGTGGTGGAACACATCTAGACAACACAGGTGATATTGGATTCATCAAACTTGTAAGTAGTGAGCGTATTCAAGATGGAGTAGTTAGAATTGAGATATTAGCAGGTGATAATGCTTTAAAATATATTCAAAATCAAGAAACAATTCTTCATGAGTCAGCTTCTATTTTGAGCGTAGAACCTAAGATTTTGCCAAAAACTGCTCGACGATTTTTCAAGGAATGGAAAGAACAGAAAAAAACAATTGAATCACTCAACAAGAAAATAGCTGAATTACAATATTCTCCATCAAAGATAGAACCTATAAAAATCAAAGATACTTATGCTATCTTAATGGAAGCAAGTGGCAATCAGAAAGAGCTTATTTTACAAGCTTCTGAAGCAGTTAAGAATTATAAGAAAGGAGTATGTATTTTAGTGGCTACTTTCGAAAATAAATTGATTATTGTTGGAACTAAAAGTCCATCATTAGATATTAATATTTCTGAAATAGTTAGAGAAGTATCAGAGATAGCAGGAGGTTCAGGGGGAGGAAAAGGTAATCTTGCAATAGGTGGTGGACCTCTAATTGATACTATACCATCAATTCTTGAAAGAGCTAAGGAACTATTAAAAACAGAAATTGAAGGTTAAAATTAGAACTTTATTCTTTTACTTCTCCTTGTTGAATATCTTTCATTTTTACTGGAGTTAAAGATCTTATTTCGATTGGTACAGATTGAGGAGCAACCATAATTGTTTCTTCAGAAACCATTCTTAATGTTGCATGTAATTGAGCTGAACTTTCTTTGAGGGATTGAAGAAACTCTTTTTTTCTGTCTGGAAAGGATATAATTCTACCAATATTTAGGAAAATTAGATTGCCTTGTTCAACTTCTGTTATGATACGATCAGTATTGACTACATCTACAAGTGAATAGAATTTTACTCCTGGTGGTTGGTTAGCTATTTTAGGTTCTTCTTTTACATTAGTTTGACTTTTACTCTTTTTCTTTGGAGCCATGGCTAAACACCTATATCAAAAATAATAGCTTTATCTTAAAACCAGATTAATACAGTAATAACATTAGGGTAATACTAGTTTTTCACCTTTTTTTTGGATAAAAATGAAGAAAGTTAGGAATTACTTATATCTTGATAGTATTTGTTCTAAATCAGAGTTGTATTTCTCTTTATATATTCTCTTCATATCTACGCATGGAAAACAAAGTGAACCTTTAGTCTTATAACACCAATTGCAAAAGAATGTCAAAAACCTTTTTTCCTTGTTAACAGATGTGTGAAACTCTTCACAAAGTTGTTTTAAGGTTTCAAATAATTCTTCTGGATATTTATTCTTAGCATCTTCCCATTTCATTCTATAAATAATGGATTATTAAATTAAAAAAGATTCTCAAACAAAATCTAAAACAAAATATCTATGAATCGATAAAAAAGGGAAAGAGTTTCTAGAATTTCCAAGGATCACGAACATACACTGGAGCTGATGCGGCTCCTCTCTTCACGATTACATCTGAGAATTCAAGGGCATCTACTATTTCTCTAAATCTATTTCTTAATGTTACAGGAGTTGTCTTGGCTACTTTAGCTACTTGCTGTTGTGTTCTTCTCTCTCCTGTACGAATGCCTGCAATGTATATTGCAGCTGCTGCTACACTTAGAGGATTTTTACCCATATCTAATCTTCTTGATTTGGTTACTTCTAGAATCTTTAATGCTTCATTCTGAGTTGCAGTGGTTAGTTCAAGCTCATCACAAAGTCTTGATAATAAAACTGCAGGATCAATAGGGGTAGGTCTAATATTTAGTTCCTGAATGTATAATCTAAAACATCTTGCAATTACTTTTCTATCTGCATTAATATGCTTCTCTATATCCTTTAGAGTTGTAGGATTGTTATATTGTCTTGCTGCTATGTAAATTGCTGCAGCTACCATCGACTCAATACTTCTCCCTCTGATTAAGTCAGCTTTCAAAGCTTTTCTGTAAGTTGTTGCTGCTGCTTCAGCTATTTCTTCACTTAGTTCTAATTGGCTACAAATTCTGCGTAGTTCTCGAAGAGCTATTCTAAGATTTCTAATTTGTGATCTTGAATCTCTTCTATTCAACCATCTTAATCTACGCATTTTTGCCATTACATTTGGATCAAGCTTCTTTCCAAAAATATCTAAATTCCCAAAACCTATCTGGGATGAAACACCATAGTCAGATTTTAGTGCTGAAACTGGAGCACCTGTTCTACTCCTTGCAGCTCTTTCTTCTCCAGAGAAAGCTCTCCATTCTGGTGAAGTATCTATAAGTCTTGAAACCACCAACCCACAATTACTACATATTTGTTCACCACGAGAGTAGTCACTAACTATCTCTTCGGAGTTACAATTTGGGCAGCGATCTCTACTCATTTTACCACTCTAAACAAACATACTCACAGGCATATATAAAGCTAGCTAATCAAAGTGAATAAGAAGGCGTGAAAATTTAAAATTTGAATAGCAAAAAAAAGAGCTAATAGAATAGTTTTTTTACAGATTGTGTTAGATGAAAGATTAATAGAATAGAAAATTGATTTTAAGAACGACAATATTTTTAAGTTTTGAGACTTTAATTTATCGATGACTGTATACTTCTCAATACATTATAACATTGCAAGTTATAGAGAACCCATTACTAAGGACCTCAATAGCAGTCATCACAAATTATTGAATTGGTTCAAAGCAAATTCCGATACAAAAGGAGTAATCTCGGCAAACTCATTACTTCTCCAATCATATATTTGGGGAGATGATACAGTCATAAAAGACACTTCAAAACTTTGTTTATCAGAACAAATTGAAGTTTGTTCCTCTTTGTATTCAAGTATGATTCCTTTTAACTTACCATATGAGGAAGAGCTAATTAAGTTACAAATAAAAAATTCTTCAACTATCCTAAGAAAAATATTTGACTCAAAATTCATTCAAGGTTTTTATCCTCCTTTTGGAATCTGGGATAATAGATACATTCAACATCTTGAATTTGAGAACTACAAATATGCACTAATTGATTGGTATATAATAGAGAAGAATCTTTCCAGCAATCCAAAAATAGCTGTTAGACCTGATATTTTAAAAGTTTACAAACTCAAGGACAATAATTTCTTTGCTATACCTTCTTTCAATCTTCGTAGCGTATATCGAGTCTATCCTGAGATATATAAAGAATTTTTACAAACAGGTCAGATTAATAAAATGCTACAAGCCATTCTAAAAGGAGCAACAGAATTTGATGAAGATTTGTTTGTAGTTTTGTCACTTGATTTGAATGATTTAAGTTTTCCCGGTTTTCATTCTGATTTTGATTTAGATACTTACCTTAAAGAGACAGGTCTTTTTTCAGATTTACCAATAACTTTTGTTAAACCTTCAGAGATGATAAGCTTGATGAGGAACGATAAAGAACTTGAGCTTAGATTTTCATATCCACTGGAAATACGTTATTTGAAGGAAAGAGACAAGGCTATTGAAATTAGTCCTTGCTGCCATTACTATGCAAAGACCTTCAAATCCTTTCATGATTATCTGTTTAACATTCAGCCTACAATCAATAAATTATCAGCACCATTAAGAGAGATTCTATCAAGATTAGTTGAATATTCATGGAATTATCTATTAATGATTCAGCATAACTTCTGTTTTAGTACTTTTGGAGAACCGATTAAAGGTAAGAGTCTCTCAGATTATTCTGTTGTTTGGAGAAGTATTCAGCATTTGGATTTAATGAGAATAATTATTAACAAAATTATTTTTATGCAAAAACTCCCCGAAAAACCTTTGTTTTTGTTTTCAGAAAATGATTG
>JBHLQZ010000187.1:0-3928 GCA_048883065.1 Candidatus Thorarchaeota archaeon
CGGTGAAGGATCACATTCATCGTATCTTTGTGAAGACGGGCGTAAAGAACCGTGTCCAACTGACCAATATGATCCGATAAACCCAGTGCATCCACATGACCCGACGAGAAGCAGTTATTCAATATCTGGAACAATATCAGATTCCCTTTGATATTTATGAGCATCCGCCGGTCCCTACCGTGGAAGAAGCCCTGCCATACTGGAAAGATATTGATTCGGCCCATTGCAAGAATCTTTTTTTCAGGAATCACAAAGGCAACAGGCATTACCTGGTGATCCTGGACCACAGGCGACAGCTCAATATCAGGGAGCTGGAACAAAAACTGAAGCAGGGAAAAATCTCATTTGCTTCTCCCAAAAGAATGGAGAAATACCTGGGGCTGTCGGCCGGGTCGGTTTCTGTGTTCGGAATCATCAATGATCATGAGAACCATGTGCACCTCTTTATCGACTCTGCCCTGCAATCGGCCGAACATATAAGTTTCCACCCCAACGAGAACAACGCAACCCTTGTGATCTCCTTTGCGTCTTTCATGAGATTCCTTGAATCAAGCGGGAATACTTACGAGTTTTTGGCACTCTACGAAGAAGATTAATATGGTATCCTCTTATTTTCCTAAATTGCATCCGGAATTTTAAGTTGAAATGTCATGACGATAAAACCTGCAGTCCCCATCCTGATCCTGGCCGTTTCCCTTAGTGCCTGCCTGAAGGATCCTGATCCTCTGCCCCAGGCCATCAATACCTACCAGTATTACTATAATTACCTTCTGGAGGCCTATGATTTGCAGTGGGAGATTGACGGACAGGAGCTTGGCACGCATTCTTATGGATATCCTGCCCAGGCCATAATCCAGCTTGATACGGCGGAGCAGGAAGTGCTGTTTCGGACCAGGAATCCTGAAACCGGATCGACGATCGACAGCCTGTCCTTTACCCTGTATGAAAACCAGGCTTATATGCTCGCCATGCTGGGCACGGAAGAGGAGGCGCATCTTTTGTGTGAGCCCATGGATACACGCTATCCCACCATGGGCATGGTTAAATACCGCTTTTTGAATGCCGTCCCCGGCCTGGGTCCGGTGGATGTGTACGCGGGTGGAGACTTGCCCGAAAACAAAGTGATTTCGGGAGCAATTTTCCCGGAGGTTACAGAGTATTACGAGAGCACAGAGATGGACATGTGGGAATCAGTTATCATTACTCCGGCCAATATTCTGCCGGAGGATTCCGTTCTGCTTTCGTACACGGTTAATACCATGTTTCAAACCGGATGGGTTTATCTTTGCACCATAAACCATATCGATCCCGACACAACATCTTCCATTGAGATGCAGGTATTCGATCAACCCATCTATTGAACCAGGTCTAATAGACTTTTGAGGAACAATTTTTGAAGCCACCTTTTAACCAGAACAAATCATGGAACAGAAAAGAAATATGAAACAGCATGTCTCCTTTGTCGGAGCGCTGCACATTGGATTCGGTTTACTCGGCATCGTAGGGGCCCTGGCCATTTTTTTTGGGTTCCAGTTCCTGCTTGAACTGGTTAATCATGACCCCATCGCCCAGAAGGTGCTCATCTATGTCGGAAATACCATTGCTCTGATCACCCTGTTTTTCAGCTCCCTGGGGGTGATTGGTGGAATCGGCCTTTTTTCATACCGGTCCTGGGCCCGCATCCTGGTCATGATCGTGTCGGCCATAAACTGCCTGAATGTCCCCGTGGGGACCGCCAAGGGAATTTATTCCATTTGGGTATTAATGCAGCCCGAAACCATTGAACTCTTTGAAGAACCAAAACAACTCTGAACCTATGAAAAAGCTGTTTATACTTACTTTCCTCCTTCCTCTGATTTTTCTGGCATGCAAAAAAGAACCGAATCCGGAACCGGAACTTATTCGGGCCTATTGCTACCTCTACCATTTCATACCGGGACTTGAAAGTGTGGTATGGGAAGTGGCAGGCTTTGAAGTTCCTAATGCCCAGCTATACTCTAATGCCTTCCCCGGTGCCGTAATCCTTCAGGAAGATACAGAGGAGATCACCTTTACCGTGAAACGGGCCGTAACCAAAGAGGTGCTCATCAGCCAGATCCATCAACTGGATAAAGATATCTACTACAATGTGGTCGTAGGAGGAACCGCTGAAGACCCGGAGCTGCTTTTCCTCGAGATTGATACCAAGAACCATCCTCAATCGGGGAGTGTGAAATTTCAGGTACTGCATGCCCTTACCGGTCAGGATTCGGTCGATGTTTACATGGGGGGGATCACTGCAGATAAAAAGAGGGTATCAGGCCTGGATTTTCTTAATCTTTCCGATCCTTTTGAACTATCCGATAATGATGCCAGATCAGCGATTATCGTCACAAAACATACCGAAGAGTACCAGCAGGACAGTGTTTTGCTTAGTTCTGTTTATAACGAAAATATTGTTTCGGGAGCCAGCCACCTGGGGGTGGTGGCCCCTTCTACATTCGAGGAGGAATCGGATCCTACCATCTGGATATATACTCTTCCCCTGGAATACTGACAGGATGCAGACCTTTGGATCCTGGCGCTAGTACCGGACCCGTTCGGTGTAATGCGTATGGAGCAGTTCATGGGATTTATGTCCCAGCGGTTCCCCCAGAAATTCCTTGTATATTTGGATGATTTCGGGGTTTTCGTGGGATTTTCGGATTTCTTTGGACATGTCCTCAGCGTAAATGGCTTCGGTCCGTTTCCTGCGAATCTTCTCGTTGGTGGGAATCGGTTGTCCTCCACCGCCCAGGCATCCGCCCGGACAGGCCATCACCTCGATGAAGTGGACCTGGATCTTGCCATTTTTTACCCCATTCATCAATGTACGGGCATTCACCAGTCCGTGCGCCACCGCACATTTTAATTCCACCCCGTTTAAAAAGCCCCACTCCTCTTTGCAGTCTTCAATCAATACCGAAGCCTCTCTGACCCCTTCCATGCCCCGGACCGGGGTTATATTCAAATCCTTGAACGGAACCTCACGCCCGGTCACGATCTCATATGCGGTGCGCAATGCAGCTTCCATTACCCCTCCGGTTGCACCAAATATCACAGCAGCACCCGAAGAAACCCCCATGATGCTGTCGTATTGGTCCTCCTTCAGTTTGTTGAAGTCCACTCCTGCCTGTTTGATCATCCGTGCCAGTTCCCGGGTGGTCAGAACAAAATCCACATCTTTATATCCGCTGGAACGCATTTCCGGACGGCTGGCTTCAAATTTTTTTGCCGTACAGGGCATGATCGATACACTTACCACATTTTTCGGATCCAGGTTCCTTACCTGTGCATAGTAGGTTTTGGCCAGGGCGCCAAACATCTGTTGCGGCGATTTGCAGGTAGAAACGTTTGGCAGGAACTCCGGGAAGGTGTGTTCGATAAATTTAATCCAGCCCGGTGAACAGGAAGTGGTCATGGGCAACGCTACTTCAGGATCCCCGTCAACCAGCGCTTTTTTAAGCCGGGTCAGCAATTCCGTTCCCTCTTCCATAATGGTCAGGTCTGCTGTAAAATCAGTATCCAGCACCGAATCAAATCCAAGGCGCTTTAAGGCCGCCACCATCTTACCGGTGACCCGCTCACCGGGTTTAAAACCGAGCTCTTCTCCAAGTCCGACCCGAACCGCAGGAGCAGTCTGAACGACCACATGTTTGGCGGGATCGAGGATCATATCCCAGACCTCGTCCAGGTAGGAACGCTCCACCAGGGCTCCGGTGGGACAGCGATTGATGCACTGACCACAATTGGTGCAAATCACCTCGGCCATGGAAAGATCTTCAAATGTGCTGATCTTCTGCCGTTCCCCTTTATGGGCAACGGTCAGGGCATTCATTCCCTGCAATTGTTCACAGGTTCTTACACAGCGCTGACAGCGGATACATTTGCTGTCATCCTTTTGAATGGA
>JBHLQZ010000188.1:0-3922 GCA_048883065.1 Candidatus Thorarchaeota archaeon
TAAACATTTTGTATACATGTTTTGATGAATATAATTTATGTTTCAAAGAAATTCTGACAAAAATATGATATAATTAATTGCTATCACTTTTCACTTCAGCTTTTTCTTTCTCAAGAATTCTTTCTTTAGCAGATGGAGTGACCTTAGAAGTTTTAATAACAGGAATGTCATCTTTGTATTTTATAGATATGCCTAATTCGTTTAAAGTTGTGATATGTTTATCTGTTAAGAAGAACTCTTTGAGTTTCATCCAGCTTGTTGATATTATCATTGGAATATTTTTCGGGTTAGCTAATTGATCTTCGTCAAGTTTAGTAGTATAATCTTTGATGCAGGCGTGATCTGTTGTTAATTTTTTCACTGTATTTATTTCTCCACATAATAAGCAGAAATTCCACCTTGCTGCATGTTTATATAAAGCTCGAAGAGTGATATCATATATCATGAAACTATTCTGAAAAGGACCCCCCCATAAATCTAGAACAAAGTTCTTTGCTCTAGCTCGTATTCTTTCTTTTTCTGAAGTAGGAATATCTGGCATTGTATGTAAACATTATGTTTACAACCTTTATAAATTTTAGTAAAAAACAGAAAGAGTCAAGAAAAGTATAAAAGAGACTCGAATTGCTATATAATTTGTTAGAGAGGACATATTAATGACTGATTTTAATACTGATACACCAGAACAAATAGAACAGTTAATCAAAAAAGGTTATAGTATTCAGGTAATGGAAAAAATTCAATCTGTGATATCTTCCAAAGCAATTACTAGAGAAACAAAAATAATCTATCAACTAGTCAAGTGTAATGCTTTGTACTACATTAATTATTTTGATGCACTCAAACTACTAGAAGAAATTGAAAAAGAGATTTTTGAAATTGGAAAAGAAGAACATCAAATTGATTATTATATATATAAAGCTAGAAATCTTGATGGTATAGGAAAAGCAAAAGAAGGATTAGAATTTCTAGAACAAGCAGAAAAAATCTTACAGAAATCCTCAAATTTAAACACCCAGATAATTATGCAAAAAAGAATCGATTTATTACTTGAAAGATTAATATTAACTACCTGGAAAAAAAGATACTTTGATTTTTATTTACCAAAAAACTTTGAAGAAATATTAGATTCTTTTGACGAATGCATTACTCTTAGCCGTGAAATAGATTATGATTATGGTGAAGCACTTTCTTTGGAATTCAAAGGCTGGTTTTTATATTACGAAAATAGGTTTAAAGAAGCTCTTGAATATTATGAAGAAGCTTATGAAATCTGGAAAAGAGAAGAGAATAAGTTCCGTATTGCAACAATTCTTATTAGAAAAGGCATGTTACATGTTTTTTCTGGGAACCATAATCTTTCTATTGATCTTATCGAAGAAGCTCTTTCTATAAACAAAGAATTAGAAATAAAAATAGTCAGTGCATTTGCACATTTTATTCTTAATTTAGCATATTCACATAAAGGGGATACAAAACTTACACTAAAACATGGCAAAATTGCTAGTGATTTATATCGCGATATTGGAGACAAATTACTAACAGCTTTAGCTCTTGTCAATTATGCAGGAGGGGTTATATCCTCTGAAATGGATTATGAAAAAGGAGTGTCTCTTTTTTATGAGGCTTTATCAAGTGCAAAAGAAACAGAATCAAATAGAACAATACACGCAATTGAAACTGGTTTATCTTATGCTTTTATCTATAAAGGAGAGTTAAATAGAGCTCTAAGATTCATAAATGAGCAAGTAGAGTATTTTGATGAAAGAGGAGATTATGAAGGATTAGCAATAGCACTATCACAAAAAGGTCATATTAATCTGAAAAAAGGAAATTTAGATGAAGCTCTAAAAAACTATACAAACGCCCTGGAACATTATAAAATTAAAGAAAGGTTGGGAGGGATAAGAGCATCATTAATTAAAATTGGTAGAATTTTTCAAATGAAGGGAGATTATGAAAATACTCTACACTATTTTTATGAATCAAAAAAAATCTCTGAAGAATTAAAAAACAATCTCTCTTTAGCATTTGATTATTGGATTCTCATTTCATGTTATTTAGATATGGAGGATATGGAGAAAGCTACTTCCTATTTACAACTATTACAAAAAATCGATAAAGAGATAGATCATAAATCCCTTAAAATTTATACTAAATTATCAACAGCTTTAGTCCTAAAAAAGAGTGAGAATGAGCAAGATCGAGTGAAAGCTAAGGAATTATTAAAATCAATTATTGATGAGAAAAATGTTGAATATGAGATTATTGAAACAACAATCTTAAACCTATGTAATCTTTTACTAATAGAATTAAAAATTTCAGAAGACAAGGATATAATTAAACAGCTCAAACTCTTCATTAATAAATTACAAGATGTAGGAATTAGAGAGTTAACTTATCCATTACTTGTTCAAACTTATTGGTTACAATCCCAAATTTCTTTGTTAGAATTAGATGTTGAAAAAGCACAGAAATTGTTTATGAAAACGCAAATAATAGCTGAAGAAAAGGATTTAGAACTTATGGCTAGAAAGATTTCAGCTGAACATGATTTTCTAATTGGACAACTTGATTTATGGGAAAAGTTTACTTCAAAACTTCCATCTATTGTAGAAATTTTGGAGCTCACAAAAATAGAAGATATGTTGAAACAGATGTTGAAAAGGGCAGTAGTTTTACCTTCAGAAGTTGAAACAGAAGATGAAAAGCCAGTAATAATCTTTATTTTTACTGAATCTGGGGAAATACTGTTCTCTGAGAAATTATTGGATACATTAGAAGATGAGATTATTGAAAAGATTTTACCAGAGATGAAAATACAGATAGAAAAAGAAATCGACTATAATACAGCAAGAAGGGGACGGTTGTATGATTATTCTTACATATTGCGAAAGCTAGACACTTTATTCTTCTGTTATTTTTTCATTGGAAAATCATATTCAGCAATTCACAGACTAGAAGAATTTTCAAGAATTTTACTTGATTCTAGCAGTATCTGGGAAAAATTAGTCACATCTAATCAGACTGGATTGAGTCTTAATTTTGAGGAGCGTATGATTATAACTGACTTCTTGGACAACATCTTTTAACTTAGAAAGCTATCTTCAAAGTTTTTAAGAAAAAACAAGATTGAAAAAGGAAAAAATAATATGTATACAAAATGTTTATATATTATGTAGACATAATGTATACATGATTATTATGGAAATTAAAGATAATAAAAGAAAAATAATACAGAAGTTTGCTTTTCTTTGTTTTCTTACTCTATTATTTAGTTCTTTAACTGGTTTAGCTAATGACAAAGACATTCAGATAAATAAATCTAACAGTTTGAGCTTGATAACTCATGAATCTATATTTATCGATAATGACAATAATTTCACTGACTATGGTTTTTCTGGTGCAGGAACTAAAAATTCTCCCTACATTATTGAAAATTACAATATAACTACAACTGTTGAATACGGTCTCGTTGTTGTTAATACAACAAAGCATTTTATAATTCGTAATTGTTATGTAGATGCTTTTCAAAGAGGTATAAAAATCACAAACGCTTCAGACAATACAGTAACTATTAGTAATAATATATGCCCAAATAACAATTTTGCAGGAATACATATAAGTGAAACAAATTATGTGACTGTTTCAAATAATACATGCCCAAATACTTTAGCTGAAGGTGGAATAGCAATATTTCATTCAAGTCACGTTAATATAACTGACAATACCTGTATAAAAACAAAGCAAAATTATGGAATCTATATATACAAATCACACTATTGTCTTATTACTAATAACTTAGTAAAAGAGAATAGACTTCATGGAATTTATGTTAGTTCAGAATCTTCTAATTGTGTAATTCACCATAATAGCATTATAGATAATAACCTAGAAGGAACTTCTCAAGCATGGGATAGCA
>JBHLQZ010000189.1:0-3896 GCA_048883065.1 Candidatus Thorarchaeota archaeon
GTTTTCATTTTAGTCACCACTGCGGTGGGGAATAAAAACCTTTTTATGCGTATGTGTCTATACTGTATTTAGAATGTCTAAAGATACAGATTTAATAGAAAAGCTAAAACTAATGGGATTCTCAGAATACGCAGCTAAAGCATTTATTGCATTAGTTAAACTAGGGGAAGCTTCAGCTCCATCAATAGCTAGTAGAGCAGATGTTCCACAATCTAAAATATACGGAGTTTTAGATGATCTGTATGAAAAGGGATTTGTAGGGAGAACAACAAAACCAAAAGGAAAAGAAAAGGAAGTTGCACATTATTTTGCATTTAAACCTGTTGAACGTTTTGCAGAATGGCTTCAGCAATTTGCTGATATGGCAAAAGATCTAGAAGATATATATGATACAGCAGGACCTAGTTATGAATATGGATATTATTCAGTAGGTAATTTCTCTGGAAAATTAAATGCAAAGGATTATCTCTATATTTTTGATCAGAGTGATGATTTTCTTTATGAATTTTTTACAGGAAAAATAGCAAACTATTATAGAATAGGTGGAACTACTAATGCATTATTAGGCATAACAAAGAAAGGATTTGAACTTCTAGTAGAAAAAGAAAACAGAGTTCAATATATTTCTGTTGATGAACCACTTTTTTATAGAATGATAGAATTAGTTTTTACTCTTTCACCTGAAAATAGAGCAATTACAGGAGATATGAGAGAATTAGCAGGAGATGAAAAGGTTCTTTTTGTAGATTCAATTATGTCAGCTTCTGGAGCAGTAACAGGACAACATGGTTTGCTGTGGTTAACTGAAAAAAGAATTTTTATTCAAATAGGAGGAAGAGATCCTTATGCAAGACCTCTTGCAGTGGTGGAAAATTGTTCTGTAACACCTGATGGTAGTTTGCTTGTAATCGTGAAAACTAAAGGAGGAGTGGAAGAAATGAGTGAAATATACACTTATTCTGATCCAACTCTAGTAGAAAATTTAGTAAATTTCATCAAAAATAAAAAATAAATTACTTTTAATAATTCATTTTCCTGGATAAACTTTCAAAAGAAGTTCTTCTATAGCCTTATAAATAGAATCTTCATAAATTGATGTCTGAAAAATCTTGATTTTTGAGTATTTGAATAGCTCAAAAAATTCTTTAATTTCATTAACTTTGTTTTCTCGTTCATCCTTTGGTATCAAATCCATTTTGTGAATATAAAGATAGAATAACGCATCACTACTGTATTGATAGAGATTTTTTGCAGTCAGATCAAAATAATGTTTCGCATTGGAATATTTCTCATAATCCATAGCATCTATAACAAAAACGGCAATATTTACGTCAGAGAATGTCTTATCTCTCCAATCTTTAAATATCCTCTCTATATATTGGAACTGCCCTCCTACATCAAAAACTAAAATAGGTGTTTTCTCTTTTTTTATTATTTTTCTACTTATATCAACTGTAGCTGGATTTGACATTGTTTCTTGAGGTAAATAATCTTCCATTGCAACCTGAACTATCGATGTTTTACCTGCTTGAGTCAATCCAATAAAAACAACTTTTAACCTAATTTTTTCCAATTCTTCATATTCGATGAATGAGGAAAAATAATCCTTAGTATCAGAATTCATTTTTAATCCTTCGAATTAATAAAAACAATTCTCAAGACAAAATATAATACTTACGGTATTATTTTTCAAAATTTTCATTATAATCTTCAAGAAATAAAGAAACTAAATCTTAAGAGAGAATAATTTACCTGTAGATTCTACTTTTTCAATACTAAACTCGAATATTTCCTTATTTTTCAATTCCTTGAAACCATTTTCAACTCGAATAATTTCCATTCTTTTAGATATAGGAGCAGAATCTCCTAACTTTTCAAGTTCAATATTTTGCTTAATTATCTGTTCTTTGGATTTAGTAATTTTCAGAGCTAAGGTGTTTAATCCTTTATTCTCCGCAATTTCCAATGCTTTAGTAAGTTGTTCTTGAGCTGATTTGACATCGAGTTCAAGTAGAGATAATTGAGACTTATACCATAAGCATTCCACAATGATAAGAGGAAAATTATTCTCTTTTCCGATTTCAAGTAAGTTTGTAACTGTTTTTTGCAATTTTGCTAGATATCTTTCATTTGAAGTCTTTTTTAGTTCTGATAACAATAATTCACTAAGCTGAAGCATGATTTCTATTTTGAGATAATATCCGATGTTTTCTTGTAAAAGCTGATCAAACAACACTTCTGCACGAACTCTATCTTGAGCTTCAATGCTATTCTTCAAAATTATTCCTTCAGCAAATAAAACTAATCGTTTGATATTCTTTTGATCTATTTCTTCAATTATGAGTTCAAGTTTCTCAAAATATTCCTTAGCTAAATCCAGCTTATCATATTTTGATGCAAGAATTATATAATCAAAATAAATACCAGCAATCCAAACTTTGTTATCTAATTCTAGGTATATCTCCAATGCTTCGTCCAAGAATTTAACAGATTTATCAAAGATGCCTTTTTTATCATAAATCTTACTTATACTCTGTAGATTCTCTGCTATCATCCTTTTCTTTCCTGTTCGTTTATATAAATCTAAAACCTTCTCCTTGAGTTTCAGAGCTTTGTCAACCTCTCCTTTATGAAAATATATATCAGCCATTTTTCCAAGAGCAAAATATGAAGATTCCTCATAGTGAACCTGCTTGGTTTTTTTCAGAATTTCATATAGTTTTTCCCAGCATTCCAATGACTTGTCTACTTCACCCAAAACGTAATAAAAAAGTGCAATATCATCTAAAAATCCTGGTTCATCAGCTACCTTACCTTTTTCAGTGTAAAGATTGTTAGCTTTCAATAGGTGTTCTAAACCCTCTTTATAATCACCTATACTGCCATAATAAAAACCTAGATATCCATAGGAAACTGATAGGAATTTCTCATTACCTAGTTTTTCTCTTATATCCATTGATTTCTTTGTATAATGTAAAAGATTATCATAATCACCCATAAGCCAATAATCTTGTGCTATTCGCTGCAATTGAAATGCTGTAAAATATTTATTTCCTAACTCTTCAGCTATTCTTAAAAATTCCTTATTCACTTCCAAAGATTTTTCATAGTTACCTGCATGAGTATATCCCCAGGTTAAATTAAATAGTGCATTCATCATTATTTCCTTATCTTCAAATTCCTTAGCAATTGTATAGGCTTTTTCAAGATTGTCAATGGATTCTTGGTAATCCCATGATATGTTTTTTTGATAAACAGCTTCATAATATCCATTAAAGGCATTAATAAATAAGCTATAAGCTTGTTTTTCTCTCAAATTATAAGTTTTATCAGTTTCTAGTTTTTGAAATAATGCTTCAAATTTAGGAATATCTTCATAAAATTCTTTATACATTCTTGTATTCCATAAATAAACAGTTTTCCACCAATGTGTTTCAAGTAAGAGAAGCATGTTTCCTTCTTTCTCAGCCTGTACTAATGCTAAATCTATTGAATTCTTTGCTTCCATTAATTTCGGAAGATTATATCCAAACAATATAGATATCCACCCAGCTATCTCACATTTTAAAATTGAAGCTTGAATTTTTTCAATTCTACTGAATGATTCATCTTGAAGAATAGCATCAATCTTATCTAAAGCTTTGAAATATTCACCTTTAAACTTCATCTCTTCGATTTCTTTAATTATCTCTGATTTTTCAATGGGCAACTGATTACACCTGGAGCTACAAACAAATTAGTAATAATACAATCAAATAAAACTTTTTTCTATTTATTTGAAAAAGCAATGAGTTTCATTAAAAGCAAACAATAAAGATTAAATCTTAAGGGATAGTAATTTATCTGAAGATTCTATCTTTTCAACTTTAAACTCAAATATATCTTTGTTTTTCAAT
>JBHLQZ010000190.1:0-3882 GCA_048883065.1 Candidatus Thorarchaeota archaeon
TAAATTTATTTAGAATAAGAAAAAATAAATTTAGAGAATTAAATGAAAGGATTTATAAAAAAAAAGAAAAATGAAGTTTAATGCTCTGTAAACTAAATAAGAAACAAAAAATATTCTTAACTTCCTTGATTTTCATATTGGTTCTTACAATAAATCCTTTAGTAGTTGCAGATGATGAGGTGGAAAATGGAGATGATTTTGCAAAAGATCTAGGAATAATAGCTATAGGATTTTTTGTTGTAAGTGTTGTGAATGTAGGGATATTGTATTTTTATAGATTTTCAAGAAAATTCTTTACTGAAGATAGTGGTTCTAATAGGATTAAGGAAACAACAAGAAATTTCTATCTTAAAACCCGTAAACCTCTGAATTTTGTTCATTATTTCATAGGTTTAGCAGCGGTAACTGTTTTAGTTATTCATGGTGTTAAATTAACTCAAAAAGAAAATGAAACTGTAGTCTTAGGTTGGATAACTGCAGGAGTTTATGTTTTTTATATTTTAACTGGACTAATTTTAAAACTTAAGTTAAAACCCATATGGAATTCAAAAAAAATTGTTAGAATTCTGAACAAGATTCATAGAAGTATGATTGTCTTCATAGGGATTATAATAACTCATATAGTTCATGTTTTAATCGCAGACTAGAGAACTAAAGACTTAAATTCAAGTAAAATCATATATAGCCCATGTCAGAAACGACAACAACTACAACTAAAACTACAACTGCAAAAAAACCAATAAAAACAAACTGGGAATTTGCAGGATATTGGGATGCTTTGATTGGTGGATTTATCCTTGTAGTACAAGGATTTCTCACATTCTTCTGGACATTAGCCCCAGGAATTACTTTCCTTGGGAGTTCTAATTTCTTCACATTAGCAACTGGAACATGGTATTGGTGGTTCAATGCAGTAATACAAATGCTGCTTGGAATTTTTGTTCTAATACTAATATGGGCATGGATTCAAGATTTGCTTAAAATAGGAGTGTTAGTCCAGGATAAAATGTGGCTAGGAATTATCTTAATTGTTATTGGGCTCATAACATTAGGATTAGGAGGAGTTCTTGTACTTGTAGGTGGAATATTCTATCTATTAAGTATCAAAAAATAATACAGTCTCTTTTTCCTTTATTTTTTTTTAGACATCCTAATTGCTTATCATAATTGCAATTAAATCAACTTTAACACTTTTGTTAAGAAGATTTAAATAACACATAGGACTGAATATAGAGATAATAACCTTTTGAAAGGTTACAGGGGATTTAAATGAAAAGAAAACAATTATTAAATGTAATTTTAGTTTTAATGCTATTTATTCAACCGTTTTTAGTAACTAATTCAACAAATGCTTTTCTTCAAACAAACAAAAATGATACTAAAATCGAGACTTCCTCAAGCAACCTTATTGTAAAAAAAGACATAGGTGCAGGTGGGGAAGAACAATTAATCACTAATGTTGAAAGAAATGGAGGATTTGAGGAAACCTCACCCAATGGAGGACCCGAGTATTTTAACTATTATGGAAGTGCATACCAATACACTGATACAGCATATACAGTAATTACTCATGGAGCATCTCCTTTTTCTTGTTCAATACAAGGTTTAGCTACTGAACAATTCTATGCCAATGCTTATTTATATAGAACTTTTACATATGGCTCTGAGAGAGCTTATCTTCAAGAGAACATAGAGTTTGATTTCTTTTACTATTTGTTGAGTAATCCTGATATTTCAACAGGTGGTGAAATTTATCTAAGGCTTAGAATGAGACACGATGCAAGCTCAACTTATTATTATTTATATTATTACTTTTCTTCTAATAATATTCCTTCCTCTAATAGTTCAGGTAGTACTGGATATTATGATCTTACTAGTTCTTTTGGAAGCTGGGAAGGTTTTTCAAGAGATATTACTACTGACTTCAATTTAGCTATAGGTGCTGCTCCTGTTAATACTTATGTACAAAACATGTATATCTATGCAACATCTCCAGTAAATCCTTTAGGAATGACAGAAGTCATTGTAGATGATTTTAGTTTAGAAAATGGATCATTTTTTGATTATATTCCTAGTAATGGAGATTTCGATTTAGGAACTGGTTCAGGATGGAGTGGTTATAACAGAGGTATAGCTTCAATTTATCAAACAGATGAACATACTGAAGGCAATAAAGCTATTAATATGACTGCATATAGCCCTATGAGTATATTAACTGGCGATGCTTATATTGAGAGCTATTGGGGAGATTGGACTACTCCTCCTCGTGGATATTATGCTTCACAACCAGGAACTTTGACAGTTAGTTTTGATTGGAAGTACAATGATGTAAATGGTGGAAGCCAAACATATGCTTTCTTCTATATATATGGTTGGAATTCTACATATTCAATCTTTGCAGGATGGTTCCTTGGTAGTGGAACTGATACGATTCCATGGAGTAATTACACTGATGCTAATAATGCAGATGTCTATTATTCTGCTACAGGTTTTGGAGAAAGAGATGTTTGGCACATATTTAATTTAGATGTGTATGATTTGTGCGTTGAGTATAATATTACTAATATGCCTTTCATTTATGCTGGAATAAGTATAAATGCAATTAACATTGCAGATACAAAAGCAGAATTATTAATTGATGATTTCAAAACAACCACTTATCCAACTGCTGATCCTTCGTTTGAGGAAAATTGGGATTATACTGTAAGCAATCCTATACCTTCTTGGGAAAGTAATTATCCTGATCCTTATGTAAGTTTTACATCAGATGCAAATGTTGGAGATACAGCAGCTAATATTACCTCCTATGGGAGTGTAGGAAATGTTAGGCTTTATCGAGATATGTACCTAAATGCAGAACCTAATCTTTTCACAGACTTCTGGTGGAAATTAGAGGAGATAGATTCTAGTGAGAGTAATTTTGCTTTAATAAATATAGAGACAGATGATGGTAAAGAAATCTATTATGTCTTAGGAGCGAGTGAGATCTTCAGTTTGTCTCAAACTAATTCTTCGAATGATTACTACTTCTATGTTGAGAACTTCAATCATACAGGAATTTGGTTTAATTTAGTTAGAAATATAGCTGAAGATTTTGAAGCAGCTTTTGGAGCTGGAAACTGGAACATTACAGGGATTGAATTCCATAGTTATTCTTGGGGAACATCAACGACTTCACTTATTGTAGATGATATCCACTTTGTTCAAGACCTAACGGGACCACAACTTATCAGTCTAAATATACTAAATGATCCCACTTATTATCAAGATACTTTACTGGAAATGATGGCTGTCGACACAATGTCTAGAGTAGCTTCTATAAGAGTCTACTATCGAACAGAAACTACCTGGAGTTATGTCATTGCAACAATGTTTGGGATGTACTTTAGAGCCACAATACCAGCTCATGACTTTGGAAACACAGTAGAATTGTATGTTCAGATGTGGGATATGTTTGGAAGATCAAGCATTGATGATAACAGTGGTGCTTATTATTCATATGATATTATTGACGATATTAATCCATTTGTCAATATTCTAAGCATTTCTACTAACGCAGATTATGGTCTAGCAAGTATTCAATTAGATTGTACTGATGAAGGTAGTGGAATAGAATTTATAGAAATTCTGGATAATGGTACCTTTGTAGCTGCAATTGATACTGCTCCTTACATATACAACTGGAATACAACACCAGTACAAGAAAGTGGATTGCATGTTATAACTGTAGTTGCTCATGATTTTGCTGGAAATACTGCTGAAGCAAGTTTTGATATCTTTGTGACAGTTTACGAACCTCCAAGTCCATTTGTATCATTCTTCCATAAATGGGGAACATTGGTAGGTGCTGGAATAATAGGTGTAGCTTGGGCTTCATTCTCA
>JBHLQZ010000191.1:0-3872 GCA_048883065.1 Candidatus Thorarchaeota archaeon
TCAATTGCTTTTTCAAGACTCATAATTAAAACCCGAGATTTATTGTTCTTCTTTTTGTAAAATCGTGTGGAAGAGACGGTTCTATGAATAAGTTTTCAGCCTTAATTTCATCTTTAAGTTTGATTGTTAAATTTAATTTCTCTTTTGAATTAATGTTCCAAAAATAGAGAGAAGGTTTCAAACCAGAACCTGAGTATTCCTCTACTAAAGAGATTGTATTGAGTATTTGCTTATATTCTGGACTGTTTACAGCAGGAAAACTTTCACTCCATGGGTTAACATGGATTATTAAGTTATTAGTTATTTTTGCTAATTCTCCTAGATTTTGACCAAAGTGCTCTGGAGACCCAGCTAAAGATTCAGTTTCTTTATCAGCTTTAACTACAACAGCTATATCAATATTTTTTTGACTCTTTACTGTATCAGTTATTTCTCTTAATGTTTGATTAATATAGGTTGATCTATATTCATACCAATCTACCAATAAATCTCTGGATTCAAGAAACTCAAAACTAAAATCTCTTTCTACATTCCATTTGCTAGCGAAAATTCTTCTGCAGCGATCACAGAAACAAGATCTTTTGTTTGCCAGCATCAAATCATCAAGAACTAATGAGGTTATAGGATATTGAGCTATTTCGGAAGAGATAGAAGCTATATATTTGCTTAAATTTTCTTGACTGGGACAAGCATATGAAGAAATAGTGGCTCCCTCGCTATTTACTACTCTAAAATCATTATTCTGAGATAGAAAATTATCTCCATGAACATAAAGGAAAGCATCGACTTTTATACCCATATTATCGGCGATCGTACAAAAGGAGTGGAAAAATACACTATTATTTGGAGCTTGAGGAGCACTATTGCTTTGATAAAATGTGTATCCTGACCTTCCTTTTGCAACTAAAGCTATTGTATCTAAAACGTGACCATAGTGCTCAAGAAAATCGTCAGGGTCTGTCTCTAAAATTGTTGGGTTAACGACTAATATTGCTCCACTATCTAGTATTTCTTGTATTATATCTGACAATGCAATCACTGTGATGTTTTTTTCAATATGATAAACTCGTATCACATTATTAAAAGTTTGTTAGAGGTTAATATCTAAACGGATTGTTAATTATAGTTAAAGTAATTAGAAATCAAGTAGCAACAGCTGAAATTCATCTTCTATTGCTCTAGAAAGTTTTGTAGTAGTTTCGAATATAATAAACTCTCCAGTCACACTTATTAGATTATTTGGTAATAAATGCCCTCCATAAGTTCTCCCCTTATCATCACCTATTGTCATATGAATGTGTGCAATGTATTCTCTTGTTTGTTTATTAATAGCGATGTTACCTGTGCAATTGATGATTTCAGCATTAAAATCAAAATTATTTGTAAGATATGATTTAGTTTTAAGATCATAAAAACCAAGAGAAGCTTTTTCCACAGCACCAATACCAATAATAGCTCCAGATTTGATTTTAGTTTCTTTGCAATAATTTATTATGCTGTCTAGTATATCATCTCCCTTTTCTAATTTAAGGTAATGAATCTGTTTTATATTATCACGAAAAGATTTCATAAATAAACCGAGACAAAACACTAAATAAAACTATTGTAAAGTCAATACTAAACTATTCTAATGAAATATTTTAATACTGTTCGATGTAACTACATCACGAACAATATCATAGTATTTTATAGATATCACTGAACAGATTTATAAAACTAAAACAAACTACTAGATGTGAAGGAAATGGAAGAAAATAACGATAAAACTAGTATCAACCGAAATCTAGCTAGTTATTTTCAAGAAAATGGAAAAAACGATGAAGAAATTCCTTCAGAAAACAAATCTGCATCTAGCAAGGATAAAAAACATGTAAAAAAACAAAATAACGAAAATAATAACGATAAAGAAAAGGGGAGTGAGTATGTTACACTCTCACCAAAAAATCTTTCATCTGCTTATTTGATTGATGTGAAGTATGATGGTAAGAAAGAGAAAGCTTATGTGAAGTTGTTCAATCCAGAAGATGGAAAAATCTACAGATGGTATGATAATACAAATCATCTACCATATTTACTTACGACAATGAAAAAAACTGATGTTGAAAGTTTTTTAGCTAATCAAGAGGAATTTGTAGGATGTGAAATCTTAAAGAAGAAAAGTCTTCTAGGAGAAAAAGAACTAACTCTAACTAAAGTTTTAGCAACTAATCCATTAGCGATTGGAGGGAGGAGTAATAGTTACAGAGAAAATATTTCTCCTTCTTTTGAGGCTAATATTAGATATCATTTAAATTATATTTATGATAGAACCTTAATTCCTGGTCTTCGTTATTCAATAAAAAACGGCAATCTAATTCTAATAGAGCCAAAAATTTCTGAGGAAACACGAAAAGGGATTCTAACAATTTTCGATGAACAAAAGCCTGAGATCATTAAGCTAGTGGAACAATACATGCCTGTATTTTTCGCATCTATACCTGATATAAATAGATGTTCTGTTGATATTGAATTGCATAGTGAAAAAAATAAAATTCCAAATCCTCATGCTGCAGAAGAAAAAGTCATTTCAGTAGGAATGACCAACAATAAAGGTAAAACCATTGTGTTTGTTTTGAATGAGGAAAAGAAGAAAATAAACAAAGAGGACATTGAAAAAGAAGTAAAGGAATTTGATAATGAGAAGGATCTACTTATTTCTGTATTTCAAGAAATTGGTAAATATCCAATAATAATTACATTTAATGGTGATAATTTCGATTTTTTGTATTTAGACAATAGAGCAAAGAAGCTCAAAATTGATGAAAAATTAATACCTTTTGTTCGAACTCGATCACAAGATGTTTATCTAGTTCATGCTGTTCATATAGATCTTTATCGATTTTTTAGACAACCAGCTATGAGAATTTATGCTTTTGGAGCTGCATATGATAAAGTAACATTAGATGAACTTGGAAAGACACTCTTAGGCAAAGAAAAAATGAAATATGAAAAAGACATATGGGAATTGGAGTTAGAAGAATTAATCAGCTACAATGCTAGAGATGCAGAAATTACTATAGAACTAACTACGTTCAATAATAACCAAGCGATGGAACTTATCTTCATGTTATCAAGAATCACGAAAATGCCAATTGATGACTTTACAAGATCAAGTGTAAGTATTTGGATACAGAATTGGATGTACTATGAACATCGTCTTCGAGAATACTTGATTCCAAGGCCTGTTGATATTTTGCAACTTAAAGGAGATACATCAACAGAAGCAATAATTAAAGGCAAGAAGTATCAAGGAGCAATAGTTATAGAACCAGCAGCTGGTGTTTGGTGGAATGTTCATGTTTTGGATTTTGCTTCTCTTTATCCATCAATAATTAAAACTAGAAATCTTTCATATGAAACAATAAATTGTAACCATGAAGAATGTAAATCTAATAAAATTCCAGAAACGAATCATTGGGTATGTGTTCAAAATCCTGGAATTAGCTCGATGTTAGTTGGCTTTATCAGAGATATAAGGGTATATTGGTTTAAAGATAGAGCAAAAGACAAAAATCTAAGTGATAATGAAAGAAATCTAAGTGATGTTATACAATCTTCATTGAAAGTTTTACTTAATGCAAGTTATGGAGTTTTTGGTTCTGATAATTTCGCTCTATATTGCCCTCCTGTTGCTGAATCCACTGCAGCACTGGCGAGAGAAGCAATTTCTAAGACAAAAAAATACTGCGAAGAAAAGCTGGGGCTTAGAGTCCTTTATGGAGATACTGATAGTATTTTCGTACTTGAGCCACAATCTGATGATATTAAGGAATTAGAAGAATGGAGCTTGAATACTTTCCAAATAGAACTATCAACAGACTACGTTTTCAGGT
>JBHLQZ010000192.1:0-3848 GCA_048883065.1 Candidatus Thorarchaeota archaeon
CATGTTCAAGGTAATGGGCTCATTAATCCTTTAGCTGCATTTGAATATCTCGAAAACAATGAACATAATGATATTTTTACATTAAATCCAAAGAGAATTTCTTCAGAAAACATAATTCATTATGCTTGTGTGGAAGGAGAAAACAAGGAATTTAACGTTAAAGTAATCTCAGCAATGGATCAAACTCTTAATACAAGCGTTACTGGAGATTCAGAATTTGTAATTATTCCATCACAAATTGGTGTTACAAAAGGATGGAATAAATTTGCATTTAATATTTCCATTCCGATGGGGACACCCATTAGAGATATAGATACAAGTATTCGCTTTTTCAATGTTAACGGAACTGATAGTGTAATTAACATCAAGATACAGACAAGATTTTATGGTGGTACTGTTCTTTTTGATATATCTCATGAGAATGATACGGAAAATCAATGGTTTGATACATCTTCTCCTTTAGGAACTCATTCATATGTTGCTCGTAGACTTAAAGATCAAGGTTACCATCTTATTTACCATTTTGAAGGTAATCTATCATTAGACAATGTTGACATTCTTGTTATTTCAGATCCAGAAACAAACTATTCAGCTGAGGATTTGAATAAAATCTACAACTTCGTTGATAATGGTGGATCCTTACTTTTTCTAGTCAACAGCATAAGATTAATTGATAGTGGTGACATAGACAAGGAACCATTAATTTCGAGTAACTATGAAGCATGCAATGAAGTACTTGGATTATTTGAAGCAAGTGTTGGGTATCAATTAGATATTGAATACATTCCTTATGAAGCATTCACAACACAAGAAGCTGAGATGATTTCTATTGATTCATTCTTTTTCTGGGGATGGCCTGTAGGATTTTACTCTAACTCAACTAATCCTGCAAATAAAGTTTTAGCAAAATTCAATACTATATATCATGGAGGAGATGCTAATTTCAATGCTGCTTTAGCAACTGAAATTGGAGAGGGTAGAGTAATGATTTTTGGTTCAGGATATCCATTTACTGATATAGGTTTACTAACTGATACTTATGAGAAAAATCCTACAAGAGCTGAACTGAATAATAGTTTTATTGAATTGTTTAATATTGATAACAAGAACAATCAATTAGTAAATGATACCTTTGATTGGTTAATTTCGACTCGAAGACCAAATTATGAAGTATTTTTAGAACCACAAAAACCATTCATTAGAGAACAATTCAAAGTTGGTGTTTATATTACTGATAAGGATGATGCATTATATGTTTCAGGAAATGGAAAAGTGAATGGCACTCTAATATATGCAAACCAGACTATTGATCAAATAGAACTTATTTTTAATTCTCAGAATCAAAGGTATGAGTGTTTATTTACCTTCGATAATTATGGATGGCATTCACTTTATGTACCTCTGAAACTTCCAGATCACACAGCCTATCCTGGCAGAATAGATATCTTCAGTAATGTTAAATTATGGGCAGAACTACCTCTTATCAAAAACATTTCAGTTGGATTAACAGTTTTTATCCTTGTTGCTATAATTCTGACTCCATCTATAAGATATAGATTTAGGGGAGCTTCCACTAAAGAATAAGTTTAATTTTCAATTCTCTTCTTTTCTCATTTTTGGTGTGTGAATTTTCTCGCACAGAAAATGTTTATATAGTGGGGTGTGTAATGTATACACACAGGTGTGTGAAAGTAAAACACAGATAAACGGAAAGTGAGTTGAATGAGAAGAGAAAGACTACCAAAAGGATCTGTTGAAGTCATAGAATTATTAGAAGAAAAGGGTGCTTTAACTCAAAAAGAAATTATTGATAATTTAAAGCAGACTAAATCAAGAGCTGTACGTTATACTGTCAGACAGCTTCTGGATAGAACCATATTAGTAAATAGAGCTAATTTTGAAGACATGAGATCATCTCTCATAGGTATAAATCCTGAAATGGAATTATCTCTAAAAGACCTAATTGATAGGCAAAAAGAAGAAGCTGTTGTATCTGTATAAATCTCACGATAACTTTATTCATCATCAAAATCTTTTTTATTCATATTTTTTTCCATTTTTTTGATAAAACAATGACTTTGAAGATTTATACTAATATATCAGGTTTCTTTTTGTTAGATGCAGATGGTTTACTAATTGAAACCAAATTATATCCAAAAAATCCTGAATTGATAGCAGTTAAGATTCACAATTTATCACAATATAGCATATCAGAGGAGTTAGAAGCTATTACTCAAAATTATGCAGATAAAGATTTTGAAACAAATAGTATAGATGTTGTGCATTTTCTAAAAGGTTTAGAAATTAAATGTGAGTTAAATGCAAAATCGAATATCTATAAAGATTTTATTGAAAAAGTTCCTAGAATTCTTATAGAAAAAAATTATATCTCAAATCAAGATGAATTTGATCAGCTTGTCAAGAAAGTAAGTATTCAATTATCCAAGAAGAGAGTGACTCATAGTTCTCAAAGAATAGACAAAAATGTTGTTCATGGGATATTATCAATGGATGATATTGATAAAACTACGAATCTTTTTTCTTCCAGAATTCGCGAGTGGTATGGAATACATTTTCCTGAAATTTTAAAAGAAGTTCAAAGTCATCTCACATTGTGTAAAATTATTAGTGATATTGGTACTAGAGAGAATTTTACTGAAGAAAAAATCAATAGTTACGGTTTTTCTATCGAGAAAAGCAGACGAATTGTTGAACTAGCAAAGAAATCAATGGGAGCTAATTTTGAAGAAAGAGATTTGAAACCTCTACAAGAGATGTCAAATAGAACCATTGAGTTGTATGAAGAACGTGATAAACTAGAATCATGGATTGAAAGGGAAATGAGAAGGATTGCACCAAATATGTTAGCGATTGTTGGTGCACCAATTGCTGCTAGAATGATTGCATTAGCTGGGGGATTAAGAGAATTAGCTCTAAAACCAGCTAGTACTGTACAACTTTTAGGTGCAGAAAAAGCGTTGTTCCGTTCATTAAAAACAGGAGCAAAACCTCCTAAACATGGTATAATCTATCAAATGCCTGAATTGCATAGTTGTCCTTGGTGGCAAAGGGGAAATATTTCCCGAGCAATCGCTGGAAGACTAACAATAGCTGCTAGGGTAGACGCATTCCAAGGTGATTTCATTGGGGATCAATTAAAAGCAGAAGTTGATAGAAAAATAGCTGAAATCAAAGAAAAATACAAAGAAGCTCCAGAAGGTAAGAAACCACCAATAGATAGATCTTATTCTTCATCAAGACAAAAAGAGCAATACAAAAAGAAAAAGGGTAAAAAACCCTACAGAGGGAAAAGGTGATTAGATGTCGGAAATTAAAAAACACGAATTTGACAAATTATTCTGGGTAACTACTAAAGATGGAAATGTCAGATTAGCTACTATAAACGCCAATCCTGGAAAGAAAGTATATACAGAGAGATTAATGACTCATGGAGGAGTAGAATATCGAACTTTTGATCCTTACAAAAGTAAATTAGCTGCTTCAGTTCTTAAGAAAATGAGCGTGTTCCCTTTTAAGGAGAACATCAAAATACTTTATCTTGGAGCTGCTTCAGGAACAACTGTTTCTCACATTTCTGATATGGTAGGAGAAAAGGGATCAATTTATGCTGTTGAATTTTCTACAAGATCTTTAAGGGATTTAATATCTGTAGCAGAAACGAGAAAAAATATAATTCCAATACATGCTGATGCTAGATTTCCAGAGGATTATAGTCTTATTGTACCAAATGTTGATATCATTTACGAAGATGTAGCTCAACCATCTCAAGGAGAAATTCTTAACACAAACATAGAAGTTTTTCTTAAGAAGGGAGGATATTTCTTCCT
>JBHLQZ010000193.1:0-3814 GCA_048883065.1 Candidatus Thorarchaeota archaeon
TCATCTCCTCTTGAATACTCTTTATAATCAAAAACAGGTAATCCATGTTCAGTTATTATGAGTATTCTTTTAATTAGCAAGTAGTCAACTCCATATGTCAAATTTATTTAACGTTTGTAATATCTCTTCTTTTTTTGGTATTTCTCCTAATACTGTTTGTTTGGAAATTATGTTATTAATTTGAGAAACTAATTTTTGTTTAGATTTAAGCTGTACTACTTGTTGGAAAAACATGAAATTATAGTGGTATAAGCATAATAAATAATTATCCAAACAAGCGTGTTGTAAAATAACAAAGAAATTTGTGTCTCCAAATTTTGTTTTTTTAGGATTTTTTGGAAACAAATAATCCTTCTTTGTTGAAGACAATAAAATAAGACTATTAAGAAAATCTTTATTCTTCGAAGAAAACACTTCTGGAGAACTAAATACTACAAACCTCCCTCTTCTTTTATATGCTGCAAGAGCTACTGGTTTATCATCAATAAGAGCGAGAGGGATGTGTTTTTTTATTCCTGATTCTTTCATGAATTTCTTATTATTGTTATACTCTATTACATGCGCCTTTGTTACCATCAATTTAGTTCCAACAAGTCTTGTGTCTTCTGAAATTTTTGGTAATCCATAAACAAATTTTGATTTGAAGGATATTCCTAACTCATCAATCATCTCTACAAAAAACCTTCCTAATTCTTCCCATTTTTCTGGTGAAGGAAGTGTAAGAATAAGACATCCTCCAATATCTATGTAAGATGTTAATTCAATGAAAAGCTCTTGGTTCATCTTTTTCTTAGGTAAACCTATAAACAAAACATGTGATTTTTCAAGTGTTTTTCTATCTAATCCACCACTTACTTTTTTAATGACATTAAACTTTATCTGTGCAATTTCAGGATCTATTGAATCAATAATGTCTTTTGGCTTAATTTGTTCATTTAGAGAGGTGTCAATAGAACAAACTTTCATCTAAAATAAAATTAGATGAGTAAATATAAACTTGTTGTGATTGAGGAAGACTTGGTTTATTTCAATCTTGTTTTTTAGTCTTTATTATCTTCCTTAAATCCCTTCTCAACTTTCTTGCTGCATTACTTTCTGGAGTAAAACGCAGAGAAGTTGTTACTTCTTCATATGCTTTTTGAAATTCTTCTTTAACTTTTAAACTTACAGCTCTCAAGAGATGTGCTTTTGCAGATGTATGAGGAACATCAAGTTTCTCCTCCTCTACAATAGCTAATATTCTTCCTGTATATTGTAAAACTTTCTCATGATTGTTTTCTTGAGCATATAGAACTGATATTTTGGATAATATACCTATATTTCCTGCATCTTTTTCTATATAATGTTCTAGCAGTTCTATGCTTTTCCCTCTTAAATCAGATACATTATAATAATCAGCTGCTTTAGTTAATAAAAGTGGATTTTTAATTTCTGTGAATTGCATTACTTTATAATAGAAAAATAAATACAATCCTGCACCAACAACAACTGAAAGAAATTGACAAATGATGAAGAATATATCTACAGATAAGAAAGCAGCTGCAAATGGAAGATAGAGTAAACCTGCACTTATTAATCCAGTTACAATTACCCATACCCAGAAACGTGTTCCAAAAAGAAGTACAAATCGTTTCTTTCGAATTGTTTTTTCATCTTCTCCTTCAATTTTAGTTATTAATTGAAGACTGTCTGTGACTGTTATGTTTCCTGCAAATTCAATTAAAGAAAAAACAAACAATAGAATGTAAGTATATATTATTGTTAATGTTTGATCTCCACCAGTATCGACATATCGAAATAGGACTAGTAGATTGTTAATGATAAGTGCAATAAAAGTATAGTTTCTTAAAATCTTAATATGAGCTAAAAACATTGATCGTGTATGGTGTATTTGTTTTGGTAAAGGACGACGGCGAAATCTTACTAATCCCCATGCTACTAAAACACTTACTGATGTTGGAAAAGATACAAAAGCTATTTTTAAGTCAACAAAAGAAAGTAAGAAAACAATTGCACCAAGAATTAGCATACCCAAATCCTCATCAGATAAAGCCATCTCTATTTCGTCTTCAAACATAACGATCACAACTCATTAGATAAGTAAAAAAGTAAAGGTATTGATAAATCTGACGTATAAACTAGTAAAAATATGTTTTATCCTTTTACTTGTTGTATTTTTGGTTTTTCTATCTTCCTGATACAAGATTTAGACCTTTTACTCAATGTCTCTTCTTCTAATACTTTTGCTAGTCGTCGTACTGCTTCCAAATGATGAACTAGTGTGTCTAAATAATTAAAAACATCTCCAGGATAAAGTTGAATATTGTGATTTTTTCTTACTTCCTCTGCTATTCTTGTGGGAGTAAATCCTTCATTTCTTAAATCAACAATAATCTTTGAGAAATTAATCTCTCCACAATTACAAAATGGTTTATCCGAACAATTACAATCTAGAAAACTTTTAGTCCAATCAGCAAAGGTATCAATTACCATCTTAGAGGGATTTTTTCTCCCCCAACCATGTCCAGAATAAAGATCAAGAACTACTCCAGAGAAAATATTCGTGGATATTGTCGATTTCAATATTCTTTCAATTTCACCATGTAATCTTGATGATAAATGAGCTGATCTAAACGGTTGTATTTTAATAGCTAAATTATACGCGAAATCTTCACTAAAATCTTTTGATTTTTGTCTTTCAATCTCTTGAACAAGACGTAATGCATATGAGGGTGCTAAGAACGACAATGATACTGCTTTTCCTAATTTAGTTGGATAAATAACTTTATTTTCAACACGAATCATTCCCATTTTCTTAAGAGCTTTCATATTTTCTCTTAAAGGATTAGATCTTCCTAGTATATTAGCAAATATCATTTTATCATTAGAAATCTCTACTTTTCCAAATGATGTAACTGTTGCTAATATCTCTTCTTCCTCTTGAATTGTATCTAGAACTGGATCTACATCCTCAATTGGTTTTGTTAATAAATCAAAAGCGATTTGTTCTTCTGTTTCCTTTTGTCCAACGAAAATCTTTCTTCCTGGTTCAACAAGCATATAGACTTTCCCTCTATCATGATAACCTAGTCTCCCTGCTCTTCCAAGCATTTGATGAAATTCTGCTACAGATAACCAATGAATCCCCATAGCTAAATTTTCAAAAATAACTGTTGATGCAGGAAAATCTACACCCGCTCCTAAAGCAATTGTAGTGACTACTGTCGAGAATCTACCTTTCTCAAAACCTCTTTCAACAGTTTTACGTTGTTTGAAAGTTAATCCTGCATGATAAAATGATGCTTGGATCCCTCTTTTTTTCAATCTCTTAGCAAGTTTTTCACAATTTCTTCTAGAATTAGTAAAAACAAGAGTTTGTCCAGCGTATCCAGTACTTGATATTATCTTTTCTTCATTTTTACATAATTTATAGAGAAGATTGAATCGTTCTTCTTCTCTTTCAGTTAAAACTGTGTGTCTTTCTAAAGGAATAGGTCGATCAACATATGAAACAAAGCCAGCTGATAGATCTTCTGCAAGTTTTTCTGGATTTCCAATAGTTGCTGAAAGGTAAATAAATTGGGCATTAGGAAATAATGCCTTCAATCTGGCTATTAATCCATTTAACCGAAAGCCTCTCCCTTCTGCAACTAGCATCTGGACTTCGTCTATAACAATTACTCCTATGTCTCCCATGAATTTATGTTTTCCATCTCTTAGTAGAAAATCAAATGCTTCATAAGTTGCTACAACAATATCAGCAGCTTTAAAATCATCATCGATGATTGGAGAAAATTCACCATCAATCTGTATT
>JBHLQZ010000194.1:0-3796 GCA_048883065.1 Candidatus Thorarchaeota archaeon
TAACTTCCTCCATAAATAACAATCTTTTCTTTGTCAATATCTGGATCTTCATGAAGATGAAGCGCCAAATATTTAATATCCAAAATTGAATCCAATCTCTTTTCTTTATTATCTAAGTCTAGATACTTTCTCCCATAACCAGCACTTCCTCTAATGTTTGGTCCTATAACTGCAAATCCTGCAAATAAGAGGAATTGAACAATAGGATTAAAGGAAGGTAATAGTTGAGCTTCAGGACCACCATGTATAATGAAAATTGTTGACCAGCCATTTTTTGGTTTAGTACCTTGAGGGAGATATTTGAAATAAGGAACACTCAATTTATCAAAACTTTCAAAGCGATGTAATGAGGTATCTATGAAAGTATCTTCATCAATACCAGCTAAATCACCTTTAGTTGCTTGCCAACAATTGTTTTCTTCTATATCCAATATCCAAACATTAGCTGGAGTAGTAGGTGATGTTATTGTTATAGCAAGATATTTTCCATCATCTGATAATTCCAACGCACTTGTAGTTGATCTTGCATCTCCTGAAGCTATAACTCCATTAATTGGTAAATTTATTTTTTCTATTTTTTGAACTCCAGATTGTGAAATTATTGATTTATATACAATACTATATCCTTCTTCATTATATACTAAAAAAGTATAAGGGGAAGTTTTATTCCAAGCCACAGAAGACAAGTCATAATGAATTTCTATTTCATCAAGTGGTGTGTATTTATCATCAAGAGATAAAATACCTAATCTAACATGATCACTTTCAAAATCTGTTGCAACAAGTATGTGATTATTGTTTAACCACTTAATCGGACTCCATCTAAATTCTTGATTTTTTGAGATAGATTCTGTAAGATTTATCGCTTCTTTTTTATTTATATCTAGAAGAAATATTTCTCTACACATGTTTCCATGTGCAATTTGAAATACATATTGCTCATCATCAATTGTGAAACCATCGTTAGGTATTCCTGCTTTAGGTTCGAATATTTTCTCAGGGAGATTATCGTCTATAGGTATTTTTTGTCTATAAACATCAAAACGAGTTTTATTTTCAATATTAGCTCTATAATAAATGTAATTCTCCGAAATTGTGTTAATAATGTGTTTAGCTTTCAAATCCTTTGAAATCTGTTTTTCTTCTCCCCCTTCGTTTAAAAGATAAATCTGGAAATTTTCATTTCCACTATCATCACGAAGGAAGACTATTGTTCCATCACTTAAATACATTGGATCTGTGCTTCTATTATCAGCTTTTGTTAATAAAGTTGAATTAGTAATTTTATTCTTTTCAACATCAGTAATAAAAACTTGAAAAGTACCAGGAGCATCATTTATGAAAACAATTCTTCTTTCTTTAGGATGCCACCTAGCGCCACCTGTTGCTTGTATTGCTAGATAGTTCTTAAAACTAAGTTCTTTTTTCAATGACATTAAGGATAGATTTAATATGTTCTTTTCAATTTTTCTTTTTTAAATAAAATAAACTAGAATTTACATCTTTTATATCTTACAACTCTAATAATGATTCTAGAGCAATTCTTCCAATAGCTTCTCCACCTTTCTTAAAAATATGAGAGGGAATTTCTAAATAGTCACCTCGTAAAGGCATAAAATAGTTATAGAATAATGCACCAAATTTAATTTTAAATTCCTTTGTTATTGATAACAGAGTATGTAATTCTCCATTTTCTGCTGTTAATACTCCTGCTTTTTTCTCGTTAATTAATTCGTTTTTTGTTATTCTATAAAAGGATTCAAAAGCAATATTTTTTCCAGAGTGATAATTAATATCTAATTGCTTTGTTTTTTCTTCTATAATACTCTGAATATTTTTATCTAGTTTGAGCTCATCATCAGCATCATATGTTCTTGAGATTTTGTTTTGTGCTTTTGAGATTGTTGGGATGCAAACATCAGATATTTCTAGATAATCTTGAATCCCCCATGCTCCACAAACTAACATAACTATTTCAGTGCCACATGCAATTAATTGTTCTATTACTGCTCCAGTAGCAGAATCACCCATTGGAGGACGAACTACGTTAAAAGAAACTCCTGCATATTGTCCTGTCCAGATTTCAGAAGGAGAAGTATATAATGAATATTGATCCATCAACCACTCTCTTTCTTGTAGAAAAGCAATTTTTTTCCAATAAGTGATGGTAGTTGTAGGAAAAACAATGAGTGCTATTCTTTCTGTGTTTAAACTATTAGTTTCTGTAGGAAATTTCTGGAGTAATTGATCATAAATATCTTTAGCTGTTATACAATATGTCATTTTTAACTCAGATACTATTAAACAAAAATCTTGATATTTGTTTTGATTTAAACTAATAACTAGAGTAATAATCCATTTCTTGTTTGAGTAATTTTTCACGGATATATTTTATGCTATCTTCTTTAGTGTTTTGTATTTCTTCATTCATTATTGCTATAGAGAGCATTTGTTTAATCTCACCTATTTCTCGACCTTTAAAACCAAATATTCTGTTAATCTCATTCCCATCCAATTCTGGGACTACATAAATTAGTTCTGATTCTTCGGCTAGTTTCCTTAATTTTCTAGCAATTCCAGATAGATCAATTTTTTTCTTTTTTGTCACATTTTCAGCTAAACATAACTGAATCATATTTTCCAATGTGTAACCGATCCTTCTAAGAAATAATCTTAATTCCAACACTGGAGCTTGAAATTCTGTAAGTCTACAGAGGGAGTTTCTGTATTTTGTGTAAAGAATTATTTCTTCTATTTCTTTGTTCGAAAACTTGAATTTCTTTAATAAAACTTGAATTTCTTGTCTTTTTATTAGTTCTATTCTCCTCTCTTCAAATAATAATGCATCACTTACTTGCAATTCCATGATAATAGCTGCAATTAAAGCAGAACTATCTTTCACATTATTTTCATAAAGAAATTTTAATTTTAAACTAATTTTTTCCCAAGTTGTGTTTGTTTCATAAATTTCTTTGTTCAGAGGAACATTAGGGATTTCTGGGAAGAGAGTTGATAATATGTCCAGTTCCACCATTAACTTGAATGTATTTGTGGGATTTGAAACAAGAGAAAGTTTTAGTTCATTGAGTATTCTCTCTTTTGGTACTCTTAGAATGTTTGTAACATTTTCTTTAATTCCATCTTTAACTTCATCATCTATATCAAAGTCAAGTCTACAAGCAAACCTTATAGCTCTAAACATACGTAAATAATCCTCACGAAAAACTGTTGTTGGAATTTTTGTGGTTTTGATAATTTTATTTTGAAGATCTTTAGTACCTTCAAAGATATCGATGTATTTATCCTTGAACATAATGAAAGCATTTATGGTAAAATCTCTTCTGTATAGATCATCAACTATCGTCCCTAATTCTACTTCTGGAATACGAGAGGGAAACTCATAGATTTCTTTTCTTGTTGTATTAAATTCAAAAACTACATCATCTGGAAATCTTATTTGTGTAGTTAATGTTTGGTTATTCATCTTCCCAATTTTTCCTCCCATTTTCTGAGCAATAAGCTCTGTAAAAGTATCAATTTCTCCTTTGAATATTATGAAATCTACATCTTGACTTGGATTCCCTAAAAGCAAATCTCTTACAAAACCTCCAACTATTGCAATTGAGAACTCATTCTTTGATGCTATAGCATTGATTGTAGTTATTTTTTCCAGAATTTTGGGATTTATTTTCTTTAACTTATTTTTTGGAATCGTATGAATTTCATAATTAATTCCCATATCTTGAAGTTGTTGAACACATAATCTAAGATGAGAATCCTCATTATTCAATTCAAT
>JBHLQZ010000195.1:0-3782 GCA_048883065.1 Candidatus Thorarchaeota archaeon
AAAAAACTATCAATGATTTATTTAGCTCATTCTTGAATTCTCTAAAAGAGAAGCTGGATAAAGCTTTACAAGATTCACAAATAGCAAGCTCACAAAGAGAACATTATAACTCACAAATAATGAGCTTCAAAGAAGATATCATAAAGGGTACACAAGGTGAAATAGAGAATGTTGATGCAAATATCACAGAAATATTGAATGCAATACCAAGTAAAATCGATGTTGTTTTAGCTGCAACAGGTGAATCAATGAAATTACTAAAAAATGTTCTCTCGTTAGGAAAAGGTATTGAACCAAGTCCTATTGAAGATATATGGTTGGTTTCTGGAAACGAACAAGTCTATGGTGCAATGATGTCACTTTTAAGACAAACCAAATCCTCAGCAACTGTAATATCTCCTTCATTGCATTGGATTGATTCAGAATTTCTTGATGAGTTTGGTAGAAAATTGGAAATAGTTACAAATACAGGGACACACTCTGATGCTGATAAAGCTATTCTTACTAAGCTTTTGAGTATGGGGAATGTTACAGTAAAAGATGATCCACAACTAACAGTGTTGCTTGGAACAAGAGATGGTATTGAAGAAGGATTTCTTGGACATAAAACTCCAAGTGGAGAGCCAGTACTAATAGTTACATTCAATGAGGAAATGGTTAGAGAAATAACCAAAATCTACTATGAATTCAGAAGTAGAGCTCCTATGAGAGCTGGTTAAAGAATCTAAAACCTGCATTATTTCTACTTTTTTCTTTTTTTAATTGAGAAGTATTGTAAAATTTTTATGTAGTAGATTCTTATGTATTGTAGGGCGAAACATTTGTGGATAATGCAACCATGTCCCATGTATAGAGAAATGGAGAATGTAACATACTGTATATTGGATGATGAGTTTGAACAAATTTTGCTAATATCTTTCTATGATCCAGAAGAACTTTATGTTGCAGATTTAGAAGAATTCAAGAATCCATTATTTTGTTTAAATGCTGTAACCACAAATAGTGATGAAAACATATTCTGTCCTACAAAGCAAAAAGAAGTGAAAATAAATGACACTCTAATACACAGGGAATTCTATGAAAAAACGAGAGAAGTGTTACTATTTATGGATCCAGAATCACAAGGATGTCCTGAATGTCTATATAAAGCGTTTGTGGGGCTAATAAAGAGTGTAAAAGAAGAATGAAAATTAATTCTCTTTACTCATAACATATTTTGCTAAATCAACCATTCTATGTGAATAACCAGTTTCATTATCATACCAAGCAACAACCTTAATCTGATTCTTATAAGACATTGTTAAAGGTAGATCAACAGTCGCAGAATATGGATTTCCATTATAATCATATGAAACAAGAGGTTCCTCAGATACATCTAAAATACCTTTTAGTTTATTTTTAGCTGCTTTAATAAATGCATTATTAACCTCTTCTTTTGTAACTTCTTTTTCTAGACTGTAGATAGAATCTATTAACGAGACATTAGGTGTAGGTACTCTAATAGAAATTGCTTGTAATTTTCCCTCTAAATGAGGAAGAACCTTCCCTACAGCAGTAGCTGCTCCTGTAGATGTAGGTATCGTTGATAATGCAGCAGCTCTAGCTCTTCTTAAATCGCTATGAGGTAGATCTAGGATTCTTTGATCTGTTGTATAAGAGTGAATAGTTGTCATATAACCTGATTTTATACCAAAAGCATCATCAATTACTTTAGTTACTGGGGCATAACAGTTAGTTGTACAGCTAGCATTAGAAATTACTTTGTGTTTTTCATAATTAAAAGAATCTTCATTGACTCCCATAACAAATGTTGGAATTGGAGTGATTTTTCCTTTATCAGGAGCAGAGAGTAGAACTCTTTTCACTCCTCCTTTAAGGTGTTTAGATGCTAATTCATAGGTTCTAAATATTCCAGTACACTCAAAAACTAGATCAATATCCCATTGATCCCAAGGTATTTCTGCAGGATCTCTCTCTTTTGATATTGGTATCTCTTTTCCATTAACGATTAGAGAATTCTCTGTATAACTGACATTTTGTGTAAATCGTCCATGAACACTGTCATATTTTAGCATGTGTGCTAGAGTTTTTGCGTCAGTAATATCGTTAATACCTACAAATTCAAGATTCTCATCATTAAATCCTGCATGAAAAATTCCTCGTCCTATTCTTCCAAATCCATTTATACCTATTCTTGCTTTCATTACAATCACTAATACGAATTACTGTTTAAAAGCTATATATTAAATTTTACTTAAGCATTTTAAAATAAAAAAAAATTAGGTGAAGGATTTTATTTTCCTTCTTTAATATCTCATTTTTTTGCTTTAAGTTCCTTAGGTGGTGAAGAGGATACCCCATGTACTAGACTAAAGAACCAAGTAGCAAAAACACCTACTAGGAGGAACAACATTCCTGCAGCTACAATAGCAAAATTCATTATTGCTTTACTATCCCAGATTCCAGCTTGGTATTGTTCTACTACCAAATAAATGGAGAATACTATGAATAATAAAGTTAATATGAATTGTAAAAATACATTTGTCCAGAAGAAGTTCTTTGTTCTTGTTTCAATATATCTCTCTCCAATGAGATACTTTAGTACAAACCTCTTGATCGCTTCATGACCTTTCTTAATTCCTCTACCAATTTTACGGAAAAAGTTTCCTAAGAAAATGAATATTTTGCCTTTCTTAGCAAAATTGATGATTAAAATGCTAAGACCAACAACTAGTATTAGAGCAATCAATAATACGAACGCTGAAACCCAGTGATGAGAACTTAGAAGGTCAGCAAATGGAATAACAATCATATTCCAAAAGAAATCGACAAAGACAATTTCAAGAAGATTTACAAAACCATTCCAAAGATCAACAAAGAATTGTCCTACAGATTGCCAAAAACTTTCATTTTCAATCAATTCTTTTGTTTCTTCAAAAACAGGTGTAGCAAATAGCAGATATAAAATTAAGATACAAAGACCAAACATGAAAAACAGTGTTGGAATCAGAGATAAGTAATTTTTATCCTCTTTCGTAAGTGGTTCTTCGTTGCGTGTTTTTAGAAATCTGAAAGTTTTTTCAAATAAAACACCTGTATACCAGAACGGAAATAGACAATATTTGAAGAAACCTTTGATAACTTTACCAATGCCTTTAAAGAATGCAACGAAGCCTTTTCCAACTTTTTGTCCAAAAGTACCTTCTTTTTTAGCTTTAGGAGGTTTTTCTTTCTTTTCTCTCTCCTTTTTCCCTTTTTTAGTTTTTACTTTAGTGTCGTTAGAATCTTTAGACATAGGTCTAATTATGCAATCGGATTCTTAAATATTTTTGCCAAAATTGAAAAATGAAAAGGTTAAATAGTGTTTTTGTGTCAAAATTAAGTAGAGATGTACTTATGAAATTAATTAGAACATTGTTTCCTTTGAGTTTGTTAATAATTTTAATACTATTTCCGATTTTAGACACTCCAAACTTATTAGCGAATTTTGAAAAGGGAAATATTGAAGTAGTTGATGATTGGTTTGTGAATTCACAAATAGTAGGTTTTTCACAAGATTTCAGAGGAAATATGTTTTTCAATTATGTAAACGAAAGTCTTGGAATAGAATTTTATCCTCGATTAACTCTTCATACTGAGTTTAACTCCCCTTTAAATTTAACAGGATATCTAAGTAGAAAAATCAAGAAAGAAGTGGCTGAATTTGGAATTCAAGTGGATAGTAACTCTGGTAACATCACATTAGGTATTAATGGATCAATTATAGCTAAACTTCCTTATAC
>JBHLQZ010000196.1:0-3761 GCA_048883065.1 Candidatus Thorarchaeota archaeon
TTAAAAAGATTTATAATGACATGCTTAATGCGCGAGCTATAGGTTTTGAAAAAGCCAAGCCTGGTGTAAAATGTTCTGAATTAGATATAGAAATTAAGAAGTACTTAAAGGATTTAGGATATGAAGATTACCTACTACATAGAACTGGCCATGGATTAGGATTGGGAGCACACGAAGGACCTTGGATTGCAGAAGGCAGTGAAGATGTGTTACAAGAAAATATGGTTATTAGCATTGAACCAGGGATATATATTCCTGAAATTGGAGGGTTTCGACAATCTGATACAGTCTTAATCACTAAAGAAGGTAATAAATCATTAACAAAATACCCAGATGATCTTCAATCTTTAACAATAACAGCTTTAAAACCTTTTAAGAAAATTAAAGGAAAAATCATTAGAAGAGTTATAGGCATTTAATAACTACCTATGTGATGCATCTAACTTCTAGAATATTTCAAATAGTAATTTCAGGTTTCTGTTTGAATCTGTTCTTCATCAGTGGATTTTGCTAGAGTATAATAACCTGGTAAGTATATTTCAGTTTCTATTTTTTCAATTGGTTCATGACAAACAGGGCATGTAGGATTAAATCTTAACCATGCTTTCAAGTGTTTTATATGATAGTTGTTTTTGCAATTTGGACATACTGCAACTTCTGTTTCAGGTTCAAAAACTCCATTGCAAATCCAACAATTTGGGATTTGCTCTTTACAATTCCAGCATACTCTTCGTGACGCAATATTTGAATAATTACAATGTGGGCAGCGAATTATGTCTCTTCGTTTGAAAACATTTCTTGTTTTTTGGGTTGTTTTATACAGAAACATTCTTGCTGAACTTATTTCTTCACCAAAGTGTTCTCTCCAATCTAGTAGAGGTTTAACTATAGCAATAAAACATACTAATGATGCTAAAGATAATCTTATTTCAAAATCTAAAGCTATTCGAGGGATGTTTAAGATGAAAAACATTGCAATACCAAATGCAAACAAGAAAACGTAGTTTCTTACTACAATATATTTTATTGCTCTTCCAACAAGTTTAATTTGCTTGTATACCCACCTGATCATCCTTTTGAATCTTTCAGGATCGTATAAAATCTCTACCAGTTTCTTTATTATTCGAGGAATTTGTTTTATTGCTTTTGCCCAAGCTTTGAAGAATGTATAGAAAATATTTCCAATATTTTTTAAAACCTCAACAAATTCTTCCCTGAAATGGATGATAAAATTAGATAGAATTAGTACACTTCCTATGATATAGAAGACTACTGGAAGAATAAGAATAATTTCCTCTGCTGTTAGGATGATAACAATTATTCCTGCAACAGAAAGGAGATTCCACGGTGATAATATCATTTTCCAATTAAGTTTTTTCAATAAATTCTTTAATGCAATCCAGATCCTTTTGCATAGTTCTATTATTTTTTCGTTTAGATCGTATGTCTCCATAAAGAAGCCAAAAATAATTAGAAAGACTCCTCCTCCCATTAAGATATAGTAAGCATACTGGAATTCAAATAATTGTATATTCATTGTTGCAAAAAGGGCTGGAAAAGCAAGTAGTAGAAATCCTATATATGCAGTAATAGCTCCTATCACAAAATATTCTATTCCTTTTCTTCTTAATCTTCTAAGAATAAGTGCAAAGAAGCATATTAATACACCAGCAAGAAATACTCCTAGGAAAATTCTGAAGAGATTCCCCCCTAAAGCTACTTGAGAAATAATTATCCCTAAAACTCCTATAACTCCAACTATTAGTCCAACCCAGAGTGTCGCTATCACGGGATTTCTTTCTACTTCTCCAGTATCAATCTTATTTTTTTTCTCTTCATTCATTTCTTCCACCTCTCCTTGATTTTACTATACAATACTCTTGATGTACCTGTACGTAGTTTCTTCAATTCTCTTCTTAGAAGAATGAGTGCAACAGAAAATAAAATAATGAAACCTGCACCTATTGATAATCTAGCAGATATCTCAAGACCTCTAAAGAATCCTATAAAGTCAACACTTGGATCAATAAATGAGAATATCAATGCTATTCCATATACTATTGCGAAAAGCATGAATAGAAGTAAAAATAGCCTAATGAAATTATCATATACATAGATTGAAACAGTTCGAATTGTTATTCCTATAGTGTAAAACACATTTCCAATGAATTTCGGTATTTTCTTGAGAAATTCCCAGAATTTTATTGGATGAAAAATCCAATGGGAAAATAGTAGAAATAGTGCACCAATTGAACACAACAAGATAGGTAATATGTTCCATTCTTGTGTGAAACCGATTATTAAACCAGCTATTAACGTAGCCAAACCTAGTATTCTGAAAATAATTACTCTTTGCTTAATTAATGCATTAACAATTGATTTAATTGCTTCATAAGTTTTAATGAAAACTATTTTTCTTGAAAAAACTTCTCCAATTAAGATACCGCCAATCAGGATAATCCACCAGGCATAATTAGGTAGAATAGATGAAGGATCAATTTGCTCCTTAACGAAGAAAAGAACTATTGCAGCAACAGCTATTGATAATCTAATAATTTCCTTAATGATGGTCCACCAATGTTCTTTAAAGAAATTAATAATCGCGACAATTTTCTCCCATATTGCTACAACTGCGTTTTTTACGAATTTTACAATGTTGTAAGCTAATTTGTAGAAAATATCTACAGCTACAAATCTTATTACTTTCCAGATTGTTTTATAATGGTGCCCTATAAGATATAATCCACCAACTATAATTATTGCTAAGGACCATAAATCTAGAATCCAAGTAACTGCGAAGTAGATTATTGCTGCAATAGCTACTAAATCAAGAGTGTAAAGTAGTATTTTCAACCAGTGTTTTTTTATGAATTTTAGCAATTCATATAATTTAGTAAGAATGAACCTGAATGGTTCCCATAGAAACTTCAGTATTTTCCAGAAGAATAATGCAGCTTCTTTAATGAAATTATAAATTCTTAACAAAACTACTTTTCTAAGAATGATTTCAACTAATAATATAATACTTATCCCTACAAGCCAAGGATACCAGTTTGCGTCTATAGAAACTCCATAGATAATTAAATAGATAGCTCCAGCAGAGATTATTAAGCGAATCGTTTCATTAACTAGCCTCTTAACATGTTCTTTGATAAGTTCCCAGATATTCTTGAGTATTCTCAAAAAATAGCTGAACATTCTTCTTATAGATTCCCATATTTTAGCAGCTAGAGTTTTAATTATTCTCCATAAGAATTCGGAGAAACTTACAATTGCATTCCATGTTTTTATTAGGATAATTTTCCTTGAAAACAGCTCTCCAATCAAGATAGCTCCAAACATGATGAGCCACCATACAAAATTGGGAACAGAAGATAAAGGATCTATCTCTTCATTGTAAATGAAAAGGATTATGCCTGTAATAGCGGTCGCAAGTCTTAGGAATTCCTTGAGAATAATCCACCAATGTTCTAAGAAAAAGTTGAAAATATCAACAATTGTAGCCCATATAAATGTAAAGAAGCTTTTGATTGCATTCCAGATGAAAGTAAAGAAACTTACAATTGCATTCCAAGTTTTTACAAGGATAATTTTCCTTGAAAATAGTTCGCCAATCAAGATAGCTCCAAACATGATGAGCCACCATGCAAACACAGGAACAATAAATGCTGGATCAATTTGATCCTTAAGTATGAAGAGAACGATACCAGCAACAGCTACTGCTAATCGTAAAAATTCTTTGAGAATAATCCACCAATGTT
>JBHLQZ010000197.1:0-3759 GCA_048883065.1 Candidatus Thorarchaeota archaeon
TTTGTTTTCTCCTAATGCTCCTCGAAACCTGTTTTTTGTCACAGTTATTAAGCTTTCAAGTTTTACAATATTTGTCACTTTAATTAATGCTCCCAGCATCACTAAATTAGGAACATTCCTTCCAATTTCCTCCATTGCTATTTTAGAACCTGCAACTTTGTATATGTTTGCGTGTGTATCACCAAAATACTTCATAAGAGATTCCTTTAAACCTTCATAATTAACAACAATAGTTCCACCAGGTTGTAATCCTTCTGCAACTGGAACATCATCTAGAAGAGTAGGATCAATAACTACAACGATCGCTGGTTCATACACTTCTGTTTTTTCAGTAAAAGGTTCTGAACAAATACGAGCGAAAGATGTCACAGGCGCTCCTGCTCGTTCTGGTCCAAAATTAGGAAAAGCATGAACATATTTTCCTTCTATTATAGCTGCTTCAGCAAGAAGTCTAGAAGCAGTCACGCTTCCTTGACCCCCCCGTCCATTTAATCTAACATCAGTGATTTCTACCAAATCTATCACCTGAAACTTTTATTTCTACGAAAGAAAGAAAACTAGGAGTCAATTAAATGTTATGTTATGATATTCAATTAAAAATAGTAATAATGAAAAAGTAGTATAGCTTTTTTATTCCATAGCAGCTGATTTTTCAATCATCATTTTGGTAAGTTCAAAATAGATATCATTGATGTTTTGTCCAGATTTTGCAGAAACTTCAAAATGAGGGAGTGTATCAAATTTGTATTCTTCTTTCTTGGTTTTTGCATATTCTAGTACTTCTTCTTCAGTCACAACCCTTTCATCTGGAACATCAGCTTTATTACCTATTAGAATTGCTGGGATTATAGTTTCACAATTTGTATATACTTCAGTAAACCACTTATCGAGATTCTCAAATGATGTATGACTTGTTAAATCATATACTACAAGAACACCATAACTTCCTTTATAATACAAAGGACGAACATATGAAAAACGATCATGTGATCCAGTATCCCAAGCTTGTATCTTAACGCGTTTACCATCTACTTCGATATCTTTTACAGAAAACTCAACTCCAATAGTTGGTAAGTAGCGTTCTCTAAACATACCAGTTGCAAAACGTAGAGTTATGGATGTTTTGCCAACATTTGGATCACCGACAACAATTGTCTTGAATAGGTAATCAAACAACAAATCCTTCACTATTTTGATTCTGTAAAGTTCTTACTTAAATTTATCGAAGATTGTAATCGAGTTTCGATTTATGCAAAGTATTTTTACTTCTATCATCTTATTCGTTTATAATGAAATTCATTATCATTTTTGGACCACCTGCAGTTGGTAAGATGTCAGTTGGCAGAGAATTAGCTGAAATAACAGGCTATAAGCTCCTTCATGGACATATGACAATTGAGTTAATCTTGGAATTTTTCGAATATGGAACACCTAAATTTAAGGTCCTAAACAGTGAATTTCGACGAAGAATAATGGAAGAAGTAGCTACAAGTGATTTACCTGGATTAATTTACACTTATGTTTGGGGATTTAATTTAGAGTCAGAGAAAAAATATATTGAGAGAATAAGTGAAATTTTTACGAAAGAAGGAGGGGAAGTATATTTTGTTGAATTGTACTGTGAGCTAGATGAAAGATTAAGAAGAAATAAAACTAGAGAGCGATTAGCTGAAAAACCTTCAAAAAGACAAATAAAAGAATCTGAAATACGATTACTTGAATTAGAAAAGAAATATGTAATGAATACACAAGGAGATTTTTATTTCAAAAAAAATTATATTAGAATAGATAATACAAATCTGAATCAGAGAGAGGTTGCAGAAAAAATAAAAGAGGAGTTTAATCTATAGTTAAAACATCTCTTCTTCATAGTAAGGTATGATTTTGCCGCTTATAAATTCAAAGAGAATTGGTTCTCCTGTCAGTTCAGGTTTTCCTTTAACATTTATCACTCTTACTTCTGTTATTGGTCTTTCTGCTTTAGTTTTCGATTTAGTTACACGTATTGTTACATCACAATTATGTTCTATTGCTCTGACCAATATGGGATCATGTGCATCTTGATGAAGTGTGAATGTAGTAACTGATCCTTCTCTTTTATTAGCAGCAAGCCTGTTTTGTAAGAAAGAGAATATTATCTTCTTACTATCATCTGCTGCATAAATTATTGAGGATAAGGAAACTACTATTCCTCTTTTCAAGATTTGTTGGTTTTGCACGTGCAGAAACGATCTTCTAATTGTCTCATTGATTTCTCTTGGTTGACTTAAATTATTAACTGCATAATCATGTGATGTTTTTACATCTGTGTAACCAAAAGGGTTACTAAAAGCATCAATGAACTTAAGTCGTCCAGTAGCTTCTAACATATCTGGATTTACTCCTATTCCAGTCATCATCTCATTATAATATTCATAGGGGTGTTCAGTGGAGAAAATATAACCATATTCCCCTGTTCTCAGTCCTTCTGCAAGAAATTGAAGAACAAAAGGATCTGCTTCAGCTCCAATCTCATCTTCTATTAAAACATTTGATCCTGCAGGAATACCTCCCCCAAGAATCTCATCTAAACTTGGGATTCCGAAAGAAAATAATTTTTTTTCTGCACCAGAACTATTAGGCATCATATCATTCAGCTCTATATATTGTGAAAAATTGTTTAAACAGATATTTAACCTTTCCGCGAGAGGTAAGTCATTCTATAGGAGGATTTCATTTGAATTTTCTGGATAATTTCTTCTTAAACTTGTCATCAAGGTCATTTGTACTCATGTATTCAAAGTGAGATAATTGAGCTGCTACTTGCTTGTTAGGCGTCTTTTGTTGAACCTTAACAGGTCTTAAACACAATCCTGAATCACTCAATTTTCTTTCTCTACATTCAGCATAATTGCACATATATCCTAGACACTCACCATCATCCATTTTACAGAGAAATATTTTTTTTCCATTATCTTTTATAATTTGCAGCATTCTTTTACTACAAACAAAAGAGTGGCAAGTCAGCTTGCACATTCTATCTTCGGACTTTGCTGTCATTGAAAACTACTTGCTATATTGCTATAAAAACCAATATGTCATTTATTTATAAATCTCACGCTTTATTCACGCAATATTTTTACCAAGGAACATCTTTTATTCTCAATAGATAAGCTATCCTATTTGCTGTTATATGGATTAATGGTGCTATAACTAGTAGAGTTAACCAAAATACCCATGGTAATGTCTTAAATACTATCCAACTCCATAAAAGACTGAATAAAATATAACCCATCTGATCAAAAACAGGTAAACTACTCCCAGGTTCTAGATCTAATCTTCTCTTAATAAAAGAACCAAATAAATCTCCAAAATTGCATCCCCAACCCATAAGAATCCCAATCCAAAATGGAAAATGAAATCCAAGAGAGCTATATTGACTTAACATAAAGTCTCCAGAAACAATCCAAATTATAACTCCTGAAAGAAAACCTGAAAAAATACCAGTAATTAGTCCTTGAATGGTCTTATGATCTCCCAAAATTCTTCTTCCATCGAAAAAATTCCTATAAAAATCCACCGGATATCCTCCACCTAGAATTGCTGGTACTGCATTTGAAATCAATATAGGAACAGCAAATACAAGAGATAATCCTAGGTCTAAAATGAAGCTCAAATTTTCCACCTTAACGTAATGATGAAATCCTAAATCACCTATATTTAAAAAATTTGGAATAGGTTCAAGTTATAATCCAAGATAGGATTAACAAAAAGGTTATT
>JBHLQZ010000198.1:0-3754 GCA_048883065.1 Candidatus Thorarchaeota archaeon
AATGGGTTGGTTAGTAGCATCAGAGGAGATAGCAGAAAAAACTTGGTCTTATCATGATTATACTTCAATTTCCACAGGTGTTTTAAGTCAACAAATTGCTACTTGGGCTTTACAACCTGAATTAAGAAAGAAGATTCTGGAAAGAAATAGAAAAATGCTAAATGAAAATCTGAAAATCTTTCTTGAGTGGACAGAAGAACGTTCGAACTTATTTCATTTTATACCACAAAAAGCAGGAGCTATGTCTTTTATTCGATATTTTATTGATATTAATTCAACAGATCTAACAGAACTATTACGTAAAGAAAAGAGTCTTCTGATTATCGCAGGTGATTGTTTTGGTATGGACGGTTATCTACGGTTAGGAATTGGGTCTGAAAAGGAATATTTGATTAAAGGCTTAGATTTACTTGCAGAAATGTTAGAAGAAATCATAAACACTTAAATCGTCTTCATCAAAAACGTTTTTTTGTATTTTTATTTTATCTTTATTATATTCCATTTTTATGTTAAGCTCTTTTCTAGGAAGCCATTGCAGTTCCCAATCTATCATTTCATCCACATTTTTGAAACCTAGTCGTCTTAGAGCAACATCTAAAGGTATTTCTTCTCCATACTCCTCCATTAGCTCCCTAATTATAGAGTATAGTTTAGAAGCAGCTTCTTGTTCCCTTCTAGATAGATCTTGAAACGCTTTCCAAAGACTTTCTCTATTCCCATTCTTCATTCGAACCACAAGTTCTACTTGAGAATTGGTATTCATACATTTAAGCTTTATTGGAATGATTTAAAAGCAAAAGTATAACCTAGGTATTATACTTCAATAGATTTTCGACAAAAACGATTTTATTACCTTCTGTATCAGTTATTGCTAGTGTTTTTACTAGTTCTGGAATCTCACTCTGAATTAATATTTTAACTCCTTTGGATTCTAGATATTTCTTAGTAGTTTCAACATTCTGAACACCAATATTTAGTGTAGTAGAACCATGATGTAATTCTTCATCTCTCAGAAGGCTTAAACCAATATTAAATCCAGTAATTGGTAAGTCTATTTCTAACCATCCTATATCTAAGGCTTCATCCCAACCTCTTTCAAATCCTAAAACTTCTGTATAAAATTTTGCAGCTCTTTCAATATTTTTCACTTTCATTGAAGCTGTAATACTGAAAGGTTCACGATATTCTATCTTTTTTTCTCCCATTCAATCACTTAAGAAAAAAAATATTAATTTCTATAAAAATTTAGTCTATTGAAATAGTTCTCAACTTCTTCTTCTAGATTTTGAGGAATTCCAGTAGAAAATTCTATCTCAGCCATGCTATCCAATCTATTTATTAATCTAATCCCATATTTTCCCAATGTACCTAAGGAATCAAGCAAATCCTCACTTATGACATCTAGTTCTGTTCGGTCAATTCCATAATTAGTTGTTCCCCTTATCATATGCATAATAGATGGAATACCCTTTTCAGCAAAAATCATATTACTCCCTCCATTTGAAGTACTATTTACTGACATTGCAGGATATGGATTGTTTAAATCTACATCTTGAACTATTTTAAATAATGTTTCATCACCAACAACAATTGAAGCAACAAAACCTGGCAAAGGATAGATTGTGTCAAAATTCAAACACAAAATAATATCTTCTGTATCAGAGTCTTCGAGAAATTTTTTTACTCCATAATGTCCTTGTTCTTCACCACCAAATGATGCAAAAACATATGTGAAGTTAGGTTTTTTTGCTGAGAGTCTTCTTGCTAGTTCTAAGATAATTGAAACACCTGAAGCATTATTAGAAGCTCCTTGAGCGTATTCAACAGTATCATGATGAGCACAGATAACTATTATGTTTTGCTTCTTACCTTCAATTTTTAATGAAGTGTTACAAAGTTGCCCTGTTTTTCTTTCTCCTTTTACCACCAGCAAGAACTTCCCTAAATCTACTCTTTTTATTTTTGATATGAACTTGCTTGCTGGAACTAATATTGTAGGTATTATTGAGAATATTGAATTTTCTTCTAAAAATGGATCTGATCTTAAAACTTCCTTGTGATAAGTACTCAGTATAACTACTCCTTTTGGTTTCATGAAGTATAATGTTTTTAACTGCCTAAATAATTCTGGCTCAAAGTAATCCCTTGAGAAGAATACAAAAACAATTTTCTCTTCAATATCTTTTTCAGTTATTCTGTTTATCTGGTTGATTGATCCTAGATATAATCCTTCAGCTTCCAATCCTTTTTCAGGTGTATTTTTTGTCATCCACATAGGTTTCCCTGAAACTCTGAATCCTGTTTCAAGTTCTGTTATATTAGCTTCTATTCCTTCATAATAAGAGTGAGGATATTTTTCTATTATTGGTTTTCCTACCTCTCTGAATCTATCTGCTATATATTCTGCAGCTTTTGATTCACCTATCGATCCTGATAATCTGTTTCCAATATTCTTGCACAAAAATTCTAAATGCTTAAAAGCTGAATTCTGATCAAACTCGTCTGGATTGAGTAACATTATTTTCATCCTACAGCTGTGTAAAATTCAAGTTTTTCTAAGTTAATAAAACCAAAGGAAACTAGTGTACTCAGTATTGAAATATAATACGGAAAAGCTTGAATTTGAGTCATTTTTTCTTTCAATTCTTCATAGAAATTTAAAACTGTTTTTTGTTCATTTTCCAAACATGTTTCTAATATTGTTTTATACATCCTATAGCTAACAACATTAAGATCTGGAAATAACTCAGTGACATGTTCTTCAAAGATTTCAATATGCTGCTTAGTGGAGTGTGGAATTGCTACAGAGGAATGTAAGAGGAGTGTTAATTCTAGTAATTCTTTTTCCTTTGGGATGTTTATTAACATATAATCAAGATAGGTTCCCAGATAGCTGAGTAAATTTTCATCTAAATATACTAAAGATTCTACGATATTTGATAATCCTATTAACCATTCTTTTACAATATCTTCCTTTAATTCAGCTGAGACTTGAACTTTAATTTCTACAAAATTAAGGGGAGAATCAACAACAATCTCAATTCCCCCTTCCCCTTCCTTTTCAGTTATAACATAATTTCTTTGTCTTAGCTTATCTTTGATTTCAATTTTCTTTAGATTATACCCACCAAAATCCCTTGTCGGTACTATTGTCTGTGTTATAAATTCAGTTTTTTCTGGAACAGGTATACCTAAACCAGCTAATTCAGTAAAAGCGGGTTCTTCACTTTTAGATTTAGTTTCAACTGCAACTTGAGACCTTACATCGTAATTATGATCTACAAAGAGTTTTATTGCATTTAGCTCATTTTTATCACAGAAGTGAACATCGCAATATTCTATGTATCCATGAGTTTCAACCTTACCACTTTGAAGAGCAGGAGCAATAAATAAAATTCTGAGTTTTCCACATTTATTGCATTGGTATTCAACCTTTTGTCTTATATTAGATTTGAAACTCAATATAGACCACTTAAGCTTTTATAACTTTATATTACCTCAATCTAATATATTTCTTCCTATTTATTTTTCAGAAGAAAAATTTAAGATAAATAATAGAAAAAACAATTAATCCTCTTGTTCCTTACTCTCTAAAGGGCTTCCCAAATCTTTTATTCTTTGTTTATAATCAAAGTCTTCATAATTAATTACACTATCAGCTCTTTGTCTAGCCATATGTTCTTCTACTTTGTCTAGCTTTTAACACTCAACGTCTATTACTCTGACTTGTGCTTTGTCGACCGTATCCTTCTCT
>JBHLQZ010000199.1:0-3728 GCA_048883065.1 Candidatus Thorarchaeota archaeon
ATTGTTTCATCTTCATCTTGGGTTTTGCACCCAAGAATAACACCTGTAATTTGAGTTGTTTTCTTTTTTTTCCTTTCAATATTTTTTTCTGCTTTTTCAAGCAGTAACTTGAGAGAGTTATGCATCTAGTTTCCTCAATTAAACATATCTTCTATAATCTTGGAGATTAGATTATCAATATTAGTCTCTAAATGGAAGTCGATTTTCTTCCTTAACCTCTTTATATTCTCTTCGTTTTCTATAAAGTTTTCTTGTGGACAATACACATACTTTATTCCTTCAAGATTAAATTCCGATATATTAGAGAGAGTTTCAGAGTTCCAAATAAGAACTTTGGAATAATTTAGCTTTTTATATCCTTCAATTATTATCACACTTGATTTACTGATAGTTAAGGAAATTTCTATTATTCTTGACAAATCTATTTCCTCTTTTGAAGTAAATTGAGTTGTGTTACGAAAAGAAACAACAGAAAGACTTGAACCTGATTTTAAAAATGTATCAGAATCTTTATCTGAGATTATATAATTATGAGTCTTAGCTGATTTAATTGAGGTTACTAATTCTTTTCTATTTGATAACTTTTTAATTAATTCTGAAACAAAAGAGGTTTTACCAGATTTTGATAAACCTACAACCTGAAGTATGTGTGGAGTCTCCATCATATTTACAACCAAGGAGTATTTTTAAGGATGATTGTTACCAAATAACCTGTTAGAGAAAAAGCATTCAAAAACCAGTATTTTTTTACCACTTATTGGTTTTTATCTATTTGTTGTTTTAGTGCTCTTGCTCCATAAATAATTTTTTTTGCAGTCGTGATTCCAATGCCCCTAATTTTACTTAATTCTTCAGGAGTTGAATTAATTACAGACTCAATTGTACCAAAACCTCCATCTTTCAGAAGCATTGCAGTCTTATCACCAACTCCAAGGATATCAGTTATCTTAAAAGGTTCCCCTTTCTCTGATTCTATAATCTCTATCTCAAAAGGTAATTCTGATTTCTTTGTTGGTAGAATTTCTTCTTTTTTAACTTCAATTTTCTTCTCTTCCTTTTCATAAGGTACTGGAATTCCTTTTACTGTAGGATCTATTCTTACCGCAGGGATAGTTTCTTTATATTTTAAAACTTCACTTGGTTTTGCAATATGAAACTCTTCCAAGACGTCTATTTTTTCTTTATCCTTTAGATAGTCACTTGGTTTTAGTAGTTTTTCTGATGGAGGAGCTATCTGTTGTCCTGAGATTGGTTTTCTAGGAGTTGAAGTTTTTTTTTGTTCTTCAACAATTTGACTTGGTCTTTCTGAAGGTCCAGAAATTGCACTGATTGTTTCTCTTTGTTTAAGATACTCACTTGGTCTTAGCAGTGTTTCAGAATGATGTGTTTCTTTAGGTATTGGTTCTATAGGTTTTGTTACTACAGGATCTCCATTAATTTTCATGAATGTGGGAACATAAGCTTCTTCAACATCAACTATTGTTTCCCTCTCTTTTAGGGTCTCACTAGGAACTAAAAGAGTGTCATCAGGTGGTGGTGTAGCTTCTGCTTTTTCCTCTTTTATTGGAGGTAGTGTTGTAACTTCTGGAGATATTGTTTGTTCAGTTTTAAGAATTTCACTTGGTTTAACAATCATATCTCCAGGTGCATCTGTTATTTCTGCAGGTAAACCTTTAGGTTTGGAAGGTTCAAGAGGTTCTCTTATTACTTTAGCTTCTCTTATTTCAAGGCCTGTGGTTTGAAGTGATACACCTTTCCCAAGATTTCTCACATTCTCTAGTAATTGATAGAAATTTATATTTAAAATTCCAATATCATGAAAATATTCTGAAAGCCAATTTGAGAATCTATGGATATTAACATCAGTTCCAAGCATTTTCTCCCAAAAATTAATTATAATTGTAGCAAGTTGATCAAAGGACGTATACTTGTGGGTTTCAATAACGTGTTTTCCATCATATAAATCTAAAGAGCCGTTCATAGTCATTCCAAATTCCTTTTCTTCAGGTTTAATAACGACACTATACCTATAACTCCCAATTAAGCTTCTTCTTGTTGGACGTTTTGACATTTCTCTCTAGACATTAGATTTACAATCAAATTAAAAAAAGTTCCGAGACGTGCAATTATTTCTTTAAAAATAAACAAAATTCAAGTAAAATTGAAAAAATAAAGAAAAAGAAAAAAAATTATGTTTCAGCTTCGACAGGTTTTGCCCATGTAGGTCTCTCTTCCTTATCGTAAGTTTCCATGACATCTTCTTTTACTTTATCCAAACTTCGCTGTACATCTCCAGAGACTCTTGTTTTTCTTCCAGGATGATCTCTGAATGGGTCAACTATATTAAAGAATAGTATTGTTTTGTATGCAGTAGATATAGGTCGTAGAATTGCTGTTGTCGGTAGATAACCAAAGAAGAAGAATACAGCTGCTACTGCTAAGGAAAAGAGTACATGATAACTTATTCCTCCAATTGAACCAACAGGAATACTAAACAAACCTGTTAACCAATAGTAACCTAGGAAGAATCCTCCTGTTGAGAATATTCCAAAAGTCATGAAAGTGAATAAACCTTTTGCAATGTTAACTCCTGCCTTGCCTATTATAATATCAGCTGCTGAATCTACTGAAAGATCAGCAGAACGGATAACGCTTTTAATAAATCCTTGTTTTTCAACAACTATTATTGTTAGAGTATAATAGTTTAGGAATTTAAGTATCTTAAACAGCCATCTTAGTATCCAAATGAACAATATGAAAATAATTGTTAGTACTTTCATAGTTATTGTCCAAGCTTTGCTCTTTTTCCATTTTGCAAACCATTGTTTCTGTGCGAAATATTGTATTGTCTTGATTATAGCATCAAAGAATGCCATAAACATTCCAAAAAGCACTATGCTTCCTTTAACCTTCCAGATTTCCTTTATAGCGATTCGAATTGAAGCATCTTTATAATTGTTCCATCTCTTGAAAATACATATGTTTACAGCATCACTGAAATACAACATTGTCCAATGTATTGCAAGATAAACATATATTATTATAAAGAAGACCAAATACTCTACCCAATCTGCAGTTCCTCCTATTGTTTCTAACCATTCATTAAGATTTGAACCAGCATAGATTGATCCTGCTACTCCAGTAATTATTGTTACAACTGAAACAATAGCAAAGAAAAAGACTGGACCAAGAGTTCCTTTTTGATCATTTACTGCTTCATTACTCATTTCGAATACTTTTGCACCTAGAACCACTCTCCGAGCTAGTAATAAAATGATAAATAATAGAAACACAGCTGGAGCCAGTATCACAATTCCTATCCATATTTCAACTTTTATAATCGCATATATTCCGGCTCCAAGTAGTAGCAATGGGACGCCAAAGATAACAGAATTTACAATTTCTGCACCTAAATAGCTCATCATCCAAACTTCAAAGTAAGCAATAAGTATACCAGCTACGAATAAGACTACAACTACAAGAACAGCCCACCAAATATAATCTTGAACATAGGTGTATGCCTGTCCGAATTTATTTACTACCCAATCCATTAATTCTGGATGAGCTCCTGTAAGTTGCCAGATGGAATAAATTCCAAAGCCATAAGCAGCAATTACTAATAAAAACCATAAGTAGAAGATTAGACCAAAATCTCTTACTCTTCTTTCTTCTGTAGCCATATCCTATATTTGAATAAAGTCCTTCAAAAATGTTTGCCAATAGTAATA
>JBHLQZ010000200.1:0-2479 GCA_048883065.1 Candidatus Thorarchaeota archaeon
TTTCTTCAAGTTTTTCAGCCATAGTTTTACCAACACCTTCTAAATCTTTTACAGGTGCATCAATTTCTAGAAATCCAGGAGGTGGTGTTGGCATTTTTGGTTTAGCTTTAATGATTTCTTCTTGAACTTCTTCGATTAATTCTTCTTCTTCTCCTGCTTTTCTTAAAGATTCAATATCCAAATCTAAACTCTTTCTTATTAATCCAACAAGAGATTCTATTCTATCTTCTGAAAGGCCATGAATTTTAACTAATTTTGTTTTATCAGTCTCTATGAAATCTAAAACACTATATATTTTCTTTCTATGTAATTCATCAATTGTCTTTTGAGTTAAATTTGGCAATACATTAATATTGCATTTTGATTTTGATTCAGTTATTACTCCAATTGATAAATAGCTATCAGTAAGGGATTTGTTATCTGTTAAAAAGAAATCTTTAATGTTTTTTACACCCATTACACGTAATGATTTCTCTGTGGCAGGTCCAACGCCTGATAATTCCGATAAACTATCATCAGCATTATAAAGATCCATTCCTGAAATTATTCCACGCTCTTTAGCAAATTCATCTAAAGCTTTTGCACTTACTGATTCAACTAGTTCATCTTTTGCTATTTCTGGAAGCTCGAGTATAGCTGTTAAAATTTGTTCAGCTTGATCAGTAGCTTCTTCTGAAAGACCTAAAGAGATCAATTCCTGTAATTGATCCTCATCTAATAATATTAAATCTTGTAAAGTTTGTATATCATAACGCTCTAAATCCACACCTTCTATAGAATCCATTGGTAGTGCTTCAACAGGTATTGGATTTTTAGGAAGAAATATTGAACCTTCTCTTTGTTTTAAGCAGTTGGAAAATTGTGTTGAGCTGAATAGAAATTTGACATCTTCTTCATCCATTCGTCCAATCATTTGACCTACTATAGATGAAACTACTGGCGCATATTTTTCAAATATTCTCATACGACGTGCTTGTTGTTCGCGTTTCTTTAGCGCTCTTTGAAATCTCATTAATTTTCTGCCTGCTTTTTGTAGGCACAATCGAAGTTCTTTTCGTATTTCATCAACTTCAGCAATATATTCCTTACTCGTTTCTGGAAAAGGAATTTTTGTACTCACAAGTGAGATAGCAAAAATGAGTGGATCGTTATTTAAATTTGTTTTATAGTTGGACCAATTTATGTTTTCTATTGTCTTTTTAATTAAATCATTGCCTTCTCCAAATAATAAAGGAATTCTATTAGCAAATCTAACAAGTTTATAAGGTGGTGTTATTTGTTCACCTCCATAACCAATGGCTACTTCTACTTGAAAAGCATGACCACTATAGCTTGATGGTGGACGACTTTCAGAACAAGTGAATTCTGGCTGGTAAACATCTTTTAATCCTGCTTCTAGATTTGTATGACCTAATGGTGACAAACATTTTCCATCAGGAGGAAAGAACTTAACCTTTGTGAAACCTTCATGGATTAGTCGTCGTAATTCCATTTCATCTAGTTTTTTAGGATTTTTTGATATAGTAATTTTTGATACTTTCAAAACCTCTCCTGCGGTTTTATCACCTATTCTTTGGAAATGTGTTTTCAAAAAATCAATCATATTTTTTGATGTTGTTCTTGTGATTTCACTTTTTAATTGATTAATATCTGTTCCAATTGGATGTAATGGAACTTCAATTGGGGGTTCTGGGATATTATCAACAGTTCTTTCATGGATTATTGGATTCTCTGTGTCATCTGGTGTAAGAATTTTGAAGGAAGCATATGGTGTAATCACAGCCATTTCTTCAAGATATTCATATATATAACGTTTTGAACGACTCCATGTTCCTGCAAAACAAACCGATACTTCAGTGCCATGACCTTTTAATTGGTTCTTAGATGATCCAGTATATTTTTTCTCTTCTACAATTTCTGGAGCGTTTTTTACTATATCAATAAATAATTTATAATGACTAGTAGATTCTGCTGCTTTTCTTTTTGATATAGCTAAACGGGATTTAATTTCAAAAGGAACTCTAATAGTTGATTGAGAATAAATTAAAACCATTTTAGCTCCTAAACCAAAACGTCCACGTGATTGTCTTTCACCATAATTTGAGCCTGTTAAAACGCGTCCAAATAATTTAGGAATATCAGTATGCCTTATTCCAATCCCATTATCACGAACACTTAAACGAATAAATTCAATTGTTGCATCATCGTCCATTTGATAATCCTTTATTCCCATTAATTCGCCTATTTCATCTTTGGACATTAATTCAATTTTAATTTCAATATCTGGTAGAAATCCTCCTTTTTCTGCTGCATCTAAAGCATTTTCTACTAATTCACGTACACTTGTATAGGTTGACCTAGTTGGATTGTCAAAGCCTGCAATTGCTTTATTAGCTTCAAAGAATTCTGCTGCAGAACGTTCAATTATCTTTTCACGTGCGATCATTTTAGTAACCTACTACTAGCCACCTCATGTTAC
>JBHLQZ010000200.1:2489-3719 GCA_048883065.1 Candidatus Thorarchaeota archaeon
ATTTCTAATATGAATGATAGTTATTAATCCATTAATTTATTAGCTATTCTATCATTGCATTACTTTACGCTTCTTTAATATTTTATTATTCTAGCAAATTTAAATCTATATACTTTTTAAATTTAAGGTTTAAGCATATCAACTGTCCGGGGGAACATAATTGCTTGTTTAATATTATCTAAACCACAAATCCACCACACTAATCTCTCGAGTCCTAATCCATATCCTGCATGTGGGGGTATACCATATTTAAAGAGATTAAGATACCAATCATAACTATCTAAATTAAAACCTTGTTTTGTTATTACTTCAACCATTTTTTCATATTCATGAACTCTTTGCCCACCGGTACATAACTCCACGAAACCTCCTGGAGCCATTAAATCAAAACTATTAGAGATGGAGGGATCTTTATCATTTACTCGATAATAAATACCTCTTGTATGAGTTGGCCAATCAGTAATGAAGAAAGGTGTTTTGAAATGATGCGAAAGAGCAGTTTCTTCTTGTGAAGTAAAATCTTCATTAAAATTTACTGGGTCTTCTAAATCGAACGTTTGACACAATTCCTTAGCTTCTTTAAAGGTAATTCTTGGAAATCCTTTCTTTAATTTCTTTATCTTAGAACCCAATTGCTTTAATTGTTTCTTTGCATTTTCAATGGTTTTATTAACAACATAAACTGTCATGTCTTCTAAAATTTGCATCATACTTATGTGATCATGAAAAGCAGCTTCTACTTCAATTTGCCAAAATTCTGCTACATGCTTTCTTGTTCTTGATTTTTCCATTCTAAAAGAAGGTATTATTCCAAAGACTTTTTCATGTGCAGTAATAGCTGCTTGTTTATAGAATTGGGCACTTTGAGCTAAATATGCATCTCGATCAAAATATTTTATTGGAAATAAAGTTGCGCCACCTTCTGTAGCTGTTGCTACTATTAGAGGTGTGAATAATTCCACAAAACCATTTTCTATGAAAAAATCACGGATAGCTTGAGCAACTATTCCCTTAACCTCAAAGGGTAATTTATGTTCAGGCATACGAATGGTTAATTCACGAAATGCAAATACTGTTCCTTCATCCATAGGTGTTCTGCCAGTTATATCGACAGGAATTGGTGCATGAATTGGATTTAATATTTCCACTACTTCTGGGATTACTTCCATGCCATCTGGTGCTTGTTCATTCTTTTTAACAGAACCTTCAATCCAAACTATCGACTCATTT
>JBHLQZ010000201.1:0-3707 GCA_048883065.1 Candidatus Thorarchaeota archaeon
TTGGACAAGGGAGGATGGGATTACCTATCAGTGTAGTATTTTTGAAAGCTGGATACAAAGTGATAGGAGTGGATGTAAACCCTGAGCTTGTTGAAAAAGCTGCTAAAGGATATATTCAACTTATTGGAGAACCTGGTGTTGATGAAGGAATAAAAGAAGGAGTTACAAATGGGAGATATACCTGTACTCTATCTCATGAAGAAGCTATCAAACAAGCTGATATAATCATAATAATTATCCCCTTAATTTTAGATGAAAACAAAAATCCAAATCTGTCTCCCTTAATTAATTTGATGCAACAAATAGGTACAGTTTTAGAGGAAGGTCAATTAGTAATAACTGAAACTACTCTTCCTATTGGAACATCAGAAGAGATTTTCAAACCAATACTCGAAGAGAAATCAGGATTAATAGCGGGTAATGATTTTGGTCTAGGTTTCTCACCAGAAAGAACGTACAGCGGTCGAGTCATTGAAGATGTTACACTCCGATATCCAAAAATTGTTGGTGGTATAAATAGAAAAACTACTGAACGAATGTCTATGTTTTATGAAACTTTTGTAGAAAAAGGAACGATAAAAATGAGTTCAGTAACTGCTGCAGAAGCAGTTAAAGTTTTCAAAGGTGTTTTTAGGGACATTAACATTGCAATAGCTAATGAATTTGCTAAATTAGCTGAGAGTATGAAGCTTAATTTTTATGAAATAAGAGAAGCTGTAAATTCAGAACCATTTGGTAATATAATGCTTCCTGGAGCAGGTGTTGGAGGTCATTGCATCCCTGTATACCCTCATTTCTTGATGGAAAACGCGAAAAAAGTAGGTTTAGATCTTAATCTTGTCAAAACAGGAAGAGAAATCAACTTATCCATGGCAAAACACGTTATTGATAAAACTCAGAAGGCTTTAGCATTGTTTAATAAAAATCTTTCAGATTCAAAAATAGTTATTTTGGGATTAGCATATAGAGGGAATGTTAAAGAACATCGCTATTCTCCAAGCTTAGAAATTATTAAGCTACTTAAGGAAGCAAATGCAAATGTAATCTTAAGCGATCCTTTTTATGAAGAACAAGAGATTATGGAGGAAATAGGTATCTCATTTCAAAAAGATACAAGAATTGCCCTAGAAAAGGCAGATTGCATTATTGTCCTAACAGATCATGATGAATATAAGAATCTTCCACTAACAGAAATAGATCAAATTACTAATAGACCTTATGTGATTGTGGACACCAGAAATATCTGGAAAAAAGATAAGCAAGAATCTACTGAAAGTAGATTATTATTAAAAATTGGAATTTAGTATCAAAGCATTATATTCCTTGAAATGGAAAGTTTACCATTGTTGTATCTATGAAGAATTTCTTCTACTATTTTTTCACTACTTAGACCATCTCCATAGGGATTTATCCAGTTCATTTTATCATATTTAGAGATGTTGGAGATAATGTCATTTATACCATTAACAATAAGATTTTCTTCAGCACCTACTAATTTATTTACTCCCATTTCAATTGTTTCTATCCATTCTGTATTATCCCTCAATGTTAGACATGGAACTTCAAGAGTAAGAGCTTCTTTTTGGATTCCACCACTATCAGTTAAAATGATTTGGGCATGTTTCTCGAGCTTTATGAAATCAAGATATCCAACAGGTTCAATTGTGATTATATTTTCATTGTTCAAATATGATTGAAAATTAAACTTATCTACCATTTTCTTTGTTCGTGGATGTATGGGAAAAACTACTTTTTCTTCTATTTGATTCAGACTTGTTAAAATGCTTTCTAATCTATCTTTAAAATCAACATTTTCTTGTCGATGCAAAGTAAGTAAAAGATATTCTTTTCTCTTTAAATTTATATCTTCCAATATTGAACTAATTGATTCTGCTCGTTCACTATTTCTTAGAATAGCATCAACCATTGTGTCTCCTGTTTGAAATATCCAAGATTCTTCTATTCCTTCTTTTAAAAGATTGGTAGTAGCTGTTTGTGATGTTGTTATTAACATTCTACTCAAATGATCTGTTAGTCTCCTGTTTATTTCTTCAGGCATTCTATAATCATAACTCCTTAATCCTGATTCAAGATGAATAACAGGTATCTGAAGTTTACTAGCACTTATTCCTCCTGCTAAAGTAGAATTTGTATCTCCTGGAACTAATACAGCATCAGGTTTTTCTTGAAGAAGTATTTCTTCAATTCCTGAAATCATTTTACTTGTTTGTTCACCATGTTTTGTAGATTTTACTTGAAGATTGATATCAGGTGCATTCAAATCTAATTCTTTGAAAAACACTTCTGACATATAGGAATCATAATGCTGTCCTGTATGTAGGTGATAATAATCTATCTCATTAGTATCGTTTAGATTTTGTAAAATAGGAGACAATTTAATGAATTGAGGTCTTGCCCCGGAGATAATAAATAGTTTCATCAATAAATTCTCCCCTATTCCCTTTTTCAAGTTTACTGTTTCTTTTTATGTTCTATTTACTTCTTATCTTTTTTTTCAAAAGATCGGTATAAATTTTAGCTTGGTTCTCTCTACTGAAATTCTTTAATATCTCCAGATTACAGCCATATTCTAATTTATTCTCTTTCCATTCTTTGTAAACTTTTGAAAGAACCTTACTTATCTCTTTAGGATCATCATTAGTTAAATCATAAGCTTGTTTAGTTTTATCACAAATTTGACTTGGAGATCCTCTTTTACCTACAAACAAGATATGAGAGTGAGCATTCATATAATCAAATAGCTTAGTAGGAAGTGCATATTCTCCTTTTTCTGGAATCATTAAAGGTAAAATGTGTGTTTTTTGAAGCATCTTGTAATATTCTTTTTTATCATGAATAAAGCCTAAATCTCTGAAATACTTCTTCGTTTTTGTATCTTCCAACAACCTGCTAATATAATTTCTTGAAGTCATTCCTGCATAGTTTATTTGAATATCTTTCTCTGTTAATCCTTCTTCATTCACAAAATCGTAGAATCCTTTTAGGAAGTTAGTAAAAGGTTTCCTTCTCAAGATGTATAAGCTTCCAACATAAGTAATTGTGAAAAACTTATTCTTTTCTTGTTTCTCAAAATCGGGGATTTTTTCATGGAAAAAACCATTGTAAATCACTTCAATTTCTGACATAGGTTTCTCGATGTTTTGTGCTATTAATCTTGCACATTCTTCACTAACTGTGACAATTGATAAAGCTTGTTTAACAATTTCTAATTCTTTTTTTCTATATCTTCTTTCTGTGAATTTGTTTGGGTATTTGATATAAGGACTTCCATTCCAAGGATCTCTATAATCTAAGACTAATGGAATTCCATATTTTCTTGAGAGTTTTTCAGCGGCAACAAAAGCTGTAAAAATAGGTGCTGAAACAATTATACAATCTATTTTATTTTCTTTTATAGCTTTTTCACCTTGTTTAAAAGCTCTTTTAATCCAAGGAAAGCGAGTATCTGGGAAGAATAACATTTTATCAACTTTTAATAATTCTAATAAAGCTAATATTTTTGTTTTATAACCCCACTCTCTTAGCCTAGGTTGTTTAGCGACATATAGTTTAGATATATTTGCTTCTTTCTTCAGTTCATTTTCATCTAGATCTTCTTTACTTGTTAGTAAAACAACCTCAATTCCATTTTTAGGAAAATATTTGCAGAAGCTATAAGCTCTATCTCCTCATGGATGTGTTTCAGG
>JBHLQZ010000202.1:0-3696 GCA_048883065.1 Candidatus Thorarchaeota archaeon
CCAAATAGCTTTGAATCGTTCTTTTATAGACATATTTACATCAATATTTGTGAGAACAGATTCTCCTGCTTTCTCTCTTATGTCACAATAAATTGTAGTTAACAAATCTTCTTTATTTTTGAAGTAAATGTAAATTGTAGCAGGAGATACATTAGCTTCTTTGGCAATTTTAGAAATAGAGATGCCTGAGAATCCTAACTTGTTAGTTAGTTCGATTGATGATTTTACAACAGCATTATACTTCTTCTGATCTCTTGTTCTCATTATAATGCATAAGTAAACGTTCATTCATTTAAGTTTTTACATTTTCAACACCCTAAACTTTATTTTGGGATTGAAATAATATAAAAAGCCGCAATAGAAATATTAATAAATGAATGTTCATTCATTTATAATTAAGTTAAATTGGAGTGATAAAAAATGAGTAGTATGAAAAATAGTGAAAAACAAATAGTCTCCATACAGCAATTCAAAATTCCTGTTTCTATTTCAAGAATAGATTTAGAAAAAGTTAATTGTTACCTTATAGAAACGGAAAAAGGTTTTATTTTAATTGATACAGGTTTCACTAAAAATAGATCGAAAATAGATGCGTTTTTATCAAACAAAGGAATAACACCTGAAAATCAAAGATTAAAACTAATACTTCTCACACATGGTGATTTTGATCATACTGGAAACGCAAAATATCTAAAAGAAAAATATAATTCGGAAATTGCTTTACACAACGATGATATTGGTATGGTAGAGCATGGTGATATCACCTGGAATCGTAATATGAATGTATTTCTTAGAATTTTAGGGAAATTAATGACCATTCTTTTAGGGATGCAACTGAAGAAAGAAGATAGATTTTTGCCAGATATTGTACTTGAAAACGAACAAAAACTTGATGAATATGGTTTATCGGCTCAAATCATTTCCTTACCAGGTCATTCTAAAGGATCTGTAGGAGTCTTAACAGAAGATGGACATTTCTTTTGTGGTGATATTCTCGAGAACATAGAACAACCTGATCAAGCAAAAATGGTTTCAGATAAAGATGATATGTTACAAAGTGTTGAAAAAATAAGTTCTTTAGAGTTCAAATACGTATATCCAGGTCATGGTAAACCTTTTGAGAAGAAGGAATTACAGTTATAACTCCTTGAATTACCCTTATCTAGGAGGGATTTTCTAATTAGTTTTTATTTTTGTTAAATACTAAACTCTTTACTGTTACAGGAAAAGCTTGACCTGAATATAGTGGTGCACCAATATCTATCCAGTCTCCTTCTTCTAGTTCCAATTCATCCATACAGATTAGGTTTTTCTGAAGTGATGTGTCTCGACGAAGGGCGATACCTAAAGATCCCCCCATATCTTGGTCAAAAATAAGTATAACCATTTTGTTTTTATCAACTGAATTTGGTAAAGCTTCTTCAATTGCCTTGGCAAAATCTGTAAGATAGAAGTTGTTTCTATATATTGGATCTTTGAAGTACAAAGCTACTAAATCCTCACCTTCTTTCATGTCAAATCTTCTGAAAGCATTATCTATCTCTTTCCTTAGTATCTCAGATGTATAGTTTTCTTTTCGAATATTTACATTGATAACGGGTATATTTTCCAGCGGAAACAAAATACTCTTATCAAAATAACAAGTGGAACCTGATACCGAGAGAGAAAAGGAACCTGCCCCAATAACTGTTGCTCTTATCTTGTTCTTTGGTTCTACTATCTTTAGTTTATGTTTTTTCATTAAGTTCTGAATTTCCTCAGCAAGGTATACACCTATGTCATCATAAGTATTTTCTGTTCCATAAATAAATTCAGCAACACCACCAGAGAAAGAATAACCATCGATTGGAATTGAAAAATCCAAACCTTCTGTCATCATTAGATGTTTAGCTAATTTACTTTCAGCTGGTCCTTTCATAACTTCAATCAAAGCTTTAGCATATTTCTTGGCAATCAACTTAACATCCTTTTCAGGAATAATCTCTCCTATTTGATAGTCTAGACCTATTTCTTTGAAGAGAAACTTTGTAGGTTCGTCTATTCTCCAGATTTTGAAACCTTTATCAATTCCTAGTAATCTGCCCCCCACGTTTATACATGATGTACTTGTAACTTGTCCCTTTGATGCAATTGCTAGATTACTTGTTCCTCCACCTACATCTATGTTCATAACTGTGATACCTTCCTCCAAAGTTTGATCAACAATACCACTACCCATAGCTCCAAGAAGAGATTCGAAATTAGGTCCTGCAGCAGCACTGACGAATTTACCAGATGATGAAGATAATCTTCTAACAATTTCCTCTGCGTTTTGTTTCTTAGCTGTTTCCCCAGTAACAATAACTGCACCAGTATCAACCATATCTGCAGTGATTCCAGCTTTTTCATACTCTTCTTCAAAGAATTTAACAACTGTATCAATATCAATTGTAAAACGGTCTAAAAGAGGCGTATCAATGATATTGCCTTCATAAATCAATTTACGGTTAATAAGATGAAAACGATTGGACATGTTCACGAAACTTTGTTCTCTTCTAAGAGTTAAGCCTGAAAAAACAAGATGCGATGTAGAAGAACCAACATCAATACCTACACTTAGAACATTAAGATATTCACCAATGTCATCATCAGCTTGAGAAAGAATTTCAGGAAAGATTTCAGCTAATTTATTCTGGTTTTGTTTAATTTTCTCTATTTCCTCACTCGAATATCCCATGAGTTCTCTAGCAGATTTAACTTTGAAAGTTGATTTATCACTTTTCAGTTCAAAAGAATCCTCGGTTATGCTTACAATCCTTATTTCTAATTCTTTATTATGATGTTTGGGCAATTCTATTCTCTCATCTGAAATTAACAGTTGGTTTTTCAAATCTTCAGGGATATCAAAGAACTCTTCACATATTGTACAAAAGAATTTGATTGTTGTTTTTTCATCGCTACCTGGCATCACTGGACCGTTTTCAGAAGGACGACGGATTTTGTTGTCAGCTTGTCTTTGGATACCTGCTAATGTGACATCAAACATCTCCGCCATTCTATCGCATAGGTTTTCATATATTTGACCTGTTTCCATTATTGATTCAAGCGCTGGTTTAAATTCTGAAACAAGCCGATAATATCGAGATAATTCTGTTGTGTCTTTTTCTTCATGTTCTTTAATTAACGTATCATATTTTTTTGAGAATGTTTCTCTTAATTCTTTTGCATTTTCTTTATTATATTTGTCTAGAAATGCACTAACAATTCCTAATATTGTCCACTTATGGTTTTTAATATCAACTTTAATGTTTGATTCATCAATTTCTTTTTCAGACACATATCAAAAAATAAGCATTCAGTATAAATACGTTTTTATAGTAAAAAAATACAATATTGTATTATGAGTGAAACTAAGAATCGAAGAACAATGATAGAAAGAGCTAAGGCAATCTTCAATTTTATCGATTATTTAGATGAACCCTTTGCAAAATCACAACTTCAAGATATAGGTTTGAATCCTGCAACAGCCGATAAGTGGTTAGATCTTATTGTATATATTCAAAGGCAACCTCGGATTCGATTGATAAAAACAAGGAGGACCACAATAATAGAAAAACATGAGCAAAAGTATCACACAATGAGTAGAGAGATATTTATGGATACAACTAAAAGCTATGAAGAGCGATTTAATGCCTTAAGAGATTACTTTAATGCACT
>JBHLQZ010000203.1:0-2184 GCA_048883065.1 Candidatus Thorarchaeota archaeon
CAGAGCATTAACCTTCATTTTTCTTTTTTTTTATAAATCCTTTCATTTAATTCTCTAAATTTATTTTTTCTTATTCTAAATAAATTTAAAAACTAGCTAATGCTTTTTCTTTACTTAAAATAGTGATTATTCATTGAAAAACGAAATTAATAACTCCTTTGATAAGAAGCCTTCTTCTCTTAAACGAATAGCATCTTTAGATTTTGCAAGAGGATTTGCTATTTATCTTATGACTTTTTTTCATTGCTTCTACCATGTTTATGATCAAACTTGGTTTCAAGAAGATCCTTCTAAAATACTAGAATTTCCAAAAATTGTTTTAGTAATACTAGCGATTCTAGTTTTTCTTGGTACTTGGGCTTCTTTTTTCCTTCTTGTTTCTAGCACAGTTAATACTTTAGCTATGGTAAGAAGTACAAAAAGAAGATTAAATCCAAATCAAGTACTCTTCAAGAATATACTTACTGCAGTGGGATTACTTGTTGCTGATCATTTAATAGAAGGATGGGGTTGGTATGGATTTATTGGCGAAGGGTTAAGATCAGGAATTTGGGATACAGCAGAAATATGGCATTCTTTCTTCAGAATTCATATTCTGCAAATGATTGCATGGTCTCTGATTATCACTTCCTTAATTAATTATTTTCTATTAAGAAATAAAGGATTTGAGAAATACAAGAGAAATATGATTATATATGGTATTTTGACTGCTATTATAATAATTTCTTCTCCTTTTGTACATAACTTTGTAGATAGTTCGATAGCAGGTTGGCCTTTAAACGAAACTGTTTTAGCAAATCCTAGTTTAAAAACATGGATTTTAGTAATTCTAGCTGGGAATGCTGAACCAGTTTTTCCAATTTTAGCAACAGGTTTTGTAGGAGCAATGATAGGTCTCACTGTGTCTAGAACTAAACAATCAAAGAAATTCCTTTTATGGGGAACAATAGTGGCTGTTATTTTAATCCTAATTGGAGGACTATTATTTTTAGCTGGTTTACCTTTTAATTTGTATGATAGACCGTTGATACATATATATCTAATACAGTTAGGGGGAGAAATAGGTATATTGATGCTTTGTTTTGGATTGATAGAGTTTCGTGGAAGAGGTGAGAAGTTCGCAAATAGACGTATAGTTAGAGTTTTTCGAAAATGGAGTATGGTAGCTCTCACGATTTATGCACTTGAAATATATGATTTAATCCCGAAGTGGTCACTAAATTTAATGCTTCGTAATGTAACAGGAATTAATTTTTTAGGAAAAACTCTTAGCTTTGAAGGAACACATTGGGCTCTTCTAATCGCTATCTATTGCATGCTTTGGTATCATCTATTAGTTTGGTTTTGGGGAAAAATAAACTTCAAGTTTGCATTTGAATGGTTCATGTTAAGAGTTCAAAGTATAGCAACAAAGATGATTTCTGAAAGACTTGATGTAGATTTAATGATGAATAAAGTTATTTGGATGGATTTCGTTGAAAGAAATCAAGAAATTACTGCTAATTTAAGCTAGTTGATTGTATTTTCTTTTATTGTAATGCGTCACATTTAAAATGAAGTATCTTATCTAGTTCTTTGGATGATTCAAACAGTTTACATCATATCTAGAGATGGTTTACCTATTCTTGCTGTTGGAAAAGATGCCAAAACTCAAGAATTCACAGATGTAGCACTTTTTAGTGGAATACTGTCAGCTATACAAACAGCTATGGAAGAGATTGATGTTGGTGTACCTAAGTTTGTTGACACAAAGAAATTTGAAATATTTATTGAATTAGCAGATGAATTTGCAGTAGCTCTTGTTAGAGAATCAACGGAAACTGAAGAAAGAGACATTATGCATGAGATAACAGCTGAGATACTTCAGAAACTAGATGACAAATATGATGATCTTTCAGATTATAATATACTTAGCCAAGAACAATTAGATGATATAAAAGATATAATTTCAAAGATGATTAAGAAAGGAGAAAAAGAATTATCCAAAAGAAAAGCAACCAAAATAATATCTGATTCATTATGGTGATTTTTATGTTGTGGCGAAATAAAGTTCCTTTATCAGCAGTGATTTTTGAAGCAATAATCACAATTATTCTAATATTGATTACAGTATTTTTGTGGAAAAGATTTGCAGAAAGAAAAAGAAGACCAGTATTCTATCTAGGAATGAATTTTACATTCTTT
>JBHLQZ010000203.1:2194-3692 GCA_048883065.1 Candidatus Thorarchaeota archaeon
CTTTACATTAGCATCAATTGTTGATACAACAGGGAGATGGTTAGGTTTTTTGTTAATCAGATATGATTATTTAGACGTTAGTTTCACTGATTTTGCAACAATTCTCGCTTATATGTTCTTAGCAGTTGCAAACATTTTTGTTATAATGTTTATTGATGTTGTTTTTTTCAATAAGGGAGTAGAATTTGTGCTACCATTTGGAATCTTAAATGGTATAGTAATTGGACTCTTAGCACCACAACTTCAAAAATGGGTAGTAAATCCAGAATTTGGTTTAGTGAGAGAACAAACTCCGATTTTAATTTTCTATATAGTTATTTCTCTACTAAGTTATGGTTTATTAGCTTTTTTCGGTTTTAGAGAAGGCGTACTAAATACAGAAAGATTGCCAAAAATAGGATTTCACTTAATAGGCTTTTTTGGAGTATGTCTTGTTTTAGTGTTCATATCCTTAGCTGGAGATCCAATTCTTGGTGCATTAGTTCCAGCATTTTCACAAGGATATTCACCTCTTTATTATGTAGGATATTCTTTTGCAATAATTGGAACAGCTTTTGGTTATCTAGGTTATATAATGCCTAGATGGTTTAAGAATCTTCTAACTCTTGAAGACAAATGAGAATATCTCTTTTTCTTTTCCTCTAACTAAAAAATTTAAAGAATGTAAAACTAATAAAAAACGAAAGCTAATGAGTTACCTTTTCGATGAAATTAAAGATAGATACAAGGATCGAATAGATCCTGGTATAAATAAATGGACAACTATGAGAAACCTGCAAAATAAATTAGAAGAAAAAGATTTTAGTGCAGAAGAAATTCAACTAATGACAGAAATTATAATAGATATTGTTAATAAGCATGGAGGTTCGAAAGAGGAGGTTTTTCGAGCTTTGTATAAAGGTTACAGAATGTAATTTAATACATTGAAAGGTTTATAATCTAATTTTGAAAAAATATTTTATGTCTGAAGGCATTGAGTTAATAAATTTTACCGGAATAGATATCAAAGTAACTCCTATTGGTCTTGGAGTTTGGCAGTTTTCTGAAGGAGGATTTTGGTCGGCTTTACCAAAAAAAACTATGAATGCTATTGTTAAAACATCCCTTGATGAAGGAGTAAATTGGTTTGATACAGCAGAAGCATATGGTGGAGGGAAATCAGAAAGGAATCTCTCCATAGCCTTGAAAGCAGCTGGAAAAAAAGATGGAGAAATAATAATAGCAACTAAATGGAATCCAGCTTTGAGAAGAGCAAAAAATATTCTTGAAACCATCGATGAACGTCTCTACTATCTAGATGGTTTCTCAATAGATCTATATCAAATTCACAATCCACTCTCCTTGTCCTCAATTAAGAATCAAATGAAGAGTATTGCTAAATTGGTCGAAAAGGGAAAGATAAAGTTCGTAGGTATTAGTAACTTTACAACAAATATGATGAGAAAAGCTCATGAAGAATTAGAAAAAAATAATGTTCCACTTGTATCAAACCAAGTTA
>JBHLQZ010000204.1:0-3691 GCA_048883065.1 Candidatus Thorarchaeota archaeon
ATTGGAGGTTTAAGCCAAGTGGTCCCCAAGATAAGGGAGATGATTGAAGTCCCATTAAGGCATCCAGAAATATTTGAAAGATTAGGAGTGGAACCACCTAAAGGAGTTTTATTACATGGTCCTCCAGGAACAGGAAAAACATTAATAGCAAAAGCTGTTGCAAACGAGTCTGGAGCAAATTTCATAAGCTTGGCAGGGCCTGAAATATTTTCTAAGTGGTATGGTCAAACAGAGCAAAACTTAAGAAAGGTTTTTTCAGACGCAGAAAAAAATGCACCAAGCATAATATTTATTGATGAGATAGATGCAATTGCTCCAAAAAGAGAACAGGTAACAGGAGAAGTAGAAAGAAGAACAGTATCGCAATTATTAACTTTAATGGATGGCTTGAAGTTAAGAGGTAAGATTATAGTTATAGCTGCTACTAATCGTGTTAACTCATTAGATCCAGCATTAAGAAGAACAGGAAGGTTTGACAGAGAAATAGAGATTCCGGTTCCTGATAAAAAAGGAAGAAAAGAGATATTGCAAATTCATACAAGACACATGCCATTAGAAAAGGGAATTGATTTGAATAAGCTGGCAGAAATCACTTATGGTTATGTTGGGGCAGATCTTGCTGGATTAGCAAAAGAGGCTGCAATGCATGCACTAAGAAGAGTTATTCCAGAAGTGTCTGCATTAAAAGAGGGAGAGCCATTACCAAAAGAGGTTTTAGAAAAACTGAAAGTTACAAAAGAAGATTTTGAATATGCATTAAGAATGGTTCAACCATCTGCTATGAGAGAGGTTTTGGTTGAGATACCAAGGGTTAAGTGGGAAGATGTTGGAGGCTTGGAAGAGGTTAAGCAATCTTTAAAAGAAGTAGTGGAATGGCCCTTGAAAAAACCAGAAAGTTTTAAGAAAATCGGAATCAGACCACCAAGAGGAATTTTGTTATACGGTCCTCCAGGATGCGGAAAAACTTATATTGTTCAAGCATTGGCAAATGAGGCAGGAGTTAATTTTATAGCAATTAAAGGACCAGAGTTGTTATCTAAATGGGTTGGTGAGTCAGAACAACATGTTAGAGATGTTTTTAGAAGAGCAAAACAGGTTGCACCTTCAATAATTCTTTTTGATGAAATTGATTCTCTGGCACCAAAAAGAGGATTAAGCATTGGAACAAGAGTTACTGAACAAGTGGTTTCACAAATACTAACAGAGATGTCTGGTATATCTGAATTAGAGGGTGTGTCTGTTATTGCAACAACCAACAGACCAGACATATTAGATTCTGCTTTGTTGAGACCAGGCAGACTTGACAGATTAATTTATGTTCCTGCTCCAGATGAAAAAGCAAGACTAGAAATCTTTAAAGTTCACACCAAAAACATGCCGCTTAAGAGTGTTGACCTGAAAAAACTGGCTAAAGAGACTGAAGGTTTTTCAGGAGCAGACATAGAAGCTCTTAGCAGAGAGGCAGCAATGTTTGCATTAAGAGAGGCAGCGAAAGATAAGAAAGAGGCCAAAGAAATCACATCAAAGCACTTTGAAAAGGCTTTAAAAAAAGTTAGGCCGTCAATAACACAAGACATGTTCAAGAAATACCAAAAAGCTGTTGAAGATCTTAAGAAAACAAAAATAGAGGAGGAGGATAAAGCTCGTTACATTGGGTGATTGAATGGAAAAAAAGAGGATTAATGTAAAAGTTGATCATAATGACCATGCATTTTTTACAGACAATGTCACAGTTTCCCATAACCAAAGCAAATTTGTTATAGATTTTTCTCAAACAATACCAAGCTTTGACAATGTTGGGGGGAATATGCAACAGTCATTTATAATAAAACACAAGGCAGTGATGCTAGATCCACAGTTTGCTAAAATATTCGTGGATTTGCTGCAAAAAAACATCAAGAAATATGAGAAAAAGTTTGGAAAAATCAAACTTCCAAAAAAGAGAAGAGCCAAGAAAAAAGAAGTTATGGATGTTGCTGAGAAATCAACAAGATATATTGGTTGATATGGACAAGTATTTTATTGATAAGCTGAAGTTATCTACTTCGATTCCAGACATATTTGAAGTTGTAAAAGAGATTGTCTGGAAAACAATCAAAAGAAGTAGGGCAGGTCTAGAACTAGGTTTGGTTGAGCTGGGAAATCATCCAAGAGGATTTTTAGGAGCATACTATGTTTCTGGTTCAAACATAATAATAATGAATGGGACTCCGTTAAAAAGGATTCAAGAGACAAACCCTAATCTTTTGGTTCCCTATACTTTCTCTATTCTGCTTCATGAGTATTTGCACAGCTTGGGATTTTTTAATGAGAAATTGGTTAGAAAACTAACTTATGAAATAAGCTGTGAGATCTTCGGAGAAAACAGTGTTATAGCTGAGATAGCAAGAGATATGAGAAGATTCTTTCCAAACTTCATTTATCCAGGCGGAGCTCCGAAAATTGATGCTCCTGTAAAACTGATAAAAGATTTTGACAAATCTAATATAAGATACATAGGCTAATTATTATCATGAAAGCGTTGACGCCCATAATTACTGCAGTAATTATAATATTAATAGCATTAGTTCTGGTGGCTTTGCTGTGGATTTTTGTTTTTGAAACCTTTTCTTCATTAAGAACTTCAGGAGAATCAACTGTTGAAGAAACTCTAGTTACAATATCTTCTTGTATGAAAATAGATTCAGTTATAGGAAATAAGATTTTTGTGAGAAACTGTGGACCAGGGTCTATCACTGAAGATACTTTGGAAATTTATTTGGATGACATTCCTTTGGGTGTTGCAATGGACCCTAGTATTGTTAGTAAAGACGGAATTGGAACAGTTAGTTTGTCTGATTTATGGCAATTTAATCTTGGAGGACATTTGTTAAAGGTTACTAATCCCAATGTGATAACTGAACAAGCTGTAGAAGCTGTTTTACCAGACTCTTGTGTTTTAGCCTTGGATTTTGAAGAAGGTTCTGGAATAAAAACTTATGATAGATCTGGATATGAGAATGATGGAACATTAAAAAATTATACTGGCTCTTGTGGTGAGATTGCTTGTCCCAGTTGGACTACAGGTAGATTTGGATATGGATTAGAATTTGATGGAATAGGTGATTATGTTGAAGTTTCTGATTCACCAAGCTTGAGTATTAGTGGAAATCAGATTACAATTGAGAGTTGGTTTAAGGCTTCTAGTGTGAATGATAGCGCAATAGTATGGAAAAATTATAGTACTTTTAGTCCGATTTATGGATTTAGTTATTTTGGTGAATCTTATGGTGCAATATACGGAAGAATTACGAACACTGCCGAAAATACAAAGTCTGTGGGTTTTACTTGGGAGACTGATGGGCAGTGGCACCATTTGGTCATGACTTATAACGGTTCTATTATAAGTTTATACATGGATGGTAAATTCAGAAAAAGCGATGCATTTACTGGAAACATTCTGACCTCCTCCTCCGATGTCATTATAGGAGATAGAGAAACAGACCATCAGTATTTCAACGGCACAATCGATTCTGTAAGAATCTTTAATAAAGCCTTGACTCCTGATGAATTAATAGTCTTAAAATCAGTAGAATACGATTAATAATTCTTTTAACTCCTCAGTAATTTTACCCAACCTTTATATTCAGGTTCTAAAAATAATTAATAGCAAAATTAAAGTGGTATTTTGAAAAGAAAAAAAAGAAAGAAA
>JBHLQZ010000205.1:0-3670 GCA_048883065.1 Candidatus Thorarchaeota archaeon
GAAAACCAATCATTCTCTGCATACATTATTAATTGAGGTACGCCTATTTTTTCTTCTTCTCCTCTTATATCGAATCTGTGAATAAATTCTAGAAGTATCCTAACCTGAATATAGAAATCTAATTCATAGAATCTTTTCATTGAATAATCAAAGTTTTTTGTATCCTCTGGACTTTGTTTTTTCAAATAAATTTTAAAGAATATTTTGTAGATTTTGTAAGCAATCCACATGATAGGATATGGTAAATAATTTACTAAACTAAACCACCAAAAAGTACCATGTTTAGAAGCTGTACTCACAGCTAAAATAGCTTTAGGTTTTGGTCCTTTATTTTTAATGCAATATTGATAAGCAATTTCTGCTCCTACACAACTCCCCCAAATAAAATATTCATCTTCTTTTAATTGATAATATTCTACAATTGCTGAAAGATCATCTGCGTAACAACTTGGTTTGTACAATCCTCTTTTTCTTGGTCCAGAGGATTTACCAAAACCTCTTGGTTCAAACATAATAATATTTGATATTTTCTGAAATGCTTGAACTAAAGGCATTCTCCTATCAATATCACTTAACCAACCTGGTATTAGAACTGTTATTCTATCTTTATATTCTTCTTTAGAAGTAGGAAAAAAACAATGCCTTAAGTTAATTAGAGGTTTTTCTGAAACAGTAATATATTTCTCTTCCATTAATTTGAGTACTAACAGTCAATTAATAAATCATTCTAAATAGTTCTCGTTAAACAATTTATTTCAATTAATTTTATATATTAGGATTAGAAAGAGAAAAATATGAAAGTTAAAATATTCACAGATGTTACTACTTTCATTCCTGATGAATTAGCAGACAAATATGATATTGGTTTTGTAGAATTTTCATTATTAATTGATGGAAAATCTTACAAAGAAAAATCAGAGATTGATAGAGAGGAGTTTATAAATACAATGGTGGAAATGGATCCTTATCCAACTTCTAGCATGCCTAATCCACAAGATTTTCTTGAAGCATTTCAAGAAGCTTCTGAAGAAGGATATGATGAAATTTTATATATTGGAATTACAAATAATCTGTCCCAAGCTCAAAATTCTGCAAAACTTGCAGGAAAAAAAATGAAGAAAGCAAAAGTGACTGTTTATGATAGTGAGATAATGGGTGCATGCCAAGGGATAATGGTTTTATCAGCAGCTCATCTTTTTCAAAAAGGGAAATCAATGAAGGAAGTAATAGAGTATCTTGATTCAATTAAAGAAAAAATATATGGAGCAGGGATATCTTCAAGTTTTGATATTCTATTTAAAACAGGGAGAGTTAAAAAAGGAGTAGCAATTTCTACTATATCTACAATCATGAGACTAAAACCTATGTTTGAACTCAATTATGAAAAAGGTCTCACAAGTCTAGGAGGGGGAAGAGGTTTCAAAGGAGCTATTAAGATTTTAATAGATAATTTTCTTGAGAAGACAAATGAAAACTTGGAGTATATTCTAATCATGAGTGATGCTATTGGACCGGATTTAATGGAAAAAGTTGAAACAGAAGTTAAGAAAATAAGGAAAATTAAGGAAACATTTTATTGGCCTATTACTCCGATGGCTGCACATACTTTAGGAAAAGGTTGTGTTATAGCTGTTATTGGACCATCATGGGAAGTAAAATTGTAATTAACATTTTGTAAAAAATTTTCGAAGTTTCTTTGATTTTTTTATTCTAATTTATTAATGAATTCCTTAATGTGTTTTGTTATAATTTCTTCTCTTCCTACGTGAATTCTGTGAGTTTTGCCTAATTCAATAACCTCTGATTTAGGATGATATTGAGCAATTTTTTTAGAATTTTCCGGATTCGAAAACCAATCATTTTCTGCGATAAATGCTAGAATAGGAGTATTAATTTTAGATTCTAAACCTGTTATATCATATTGACAAAGGCATTCTAGATATATTCTTACAGGTACAAAGAAACCTATTTCTTTGAATCTTTTTATTGAATACTGAATTGTTTCTAAATTCTCTGGATTCTTTCTCTTAATTGAAAAAGAATAATATGATAAAATTATTTTTGTAAGAAATCCATAAAAAAACTTAGGGAGAAGTTGAACATATTTAAAATACCACCTAGATTGTATTTTTGATTCAGGACTATTCAAAAGAAGAGCTTGAGGTTTTGGTCCTTTGTTTTTAACTGTGTAATTTAATGCAATAGCTGAACCTAAGCTCATCCCAAAAATAAAGAATTTTCTGTCTTTTAACCTATTTTTCTCAATTATATGTGCCAAATCTTCACTAAATTGAGTAATTCCATAACAACCTCTCTTCTTTGGTGAACATGATTTGTTGAATCCTCTAGGTTCATAAATAATAACATTACTAATTTGACGAAATGATTCAATTAAGCTTATTCGATTTTCAATTGTATCTAAAAGACCCAAATGAACAATTATATTTCTTTTTCTGCATTCTGAATTAAGTGAAGGAAAATGACAACACTTTAGCTGGATAAATGGTTTCTCTGAAACTTTAATGAAATTTTCTTCCATCATTAAATCTTACTAAAAAGAAATAATAAATTTATCTGTGAAAAATTATCCTATTCTAAAGATGTTATAAACTCATCAATATATGTTGCAATAGTTACCTCTGTATCTACTATTAATCTGTGAGCATCCCCTAGTTTAATCCATTTTGATTTAGAATTGTATTTAGAAAATCTCTCAGAGTTTGCTGGATCAACAAACCAATCTTTTTCTGGAGTAATTACTAAAACAGGTAAATTTATTTCTTTTTCTCTTCCTCGAATGTCGAATCTATGAATTAATTCGACTAAAATCCTCATTTGAACATATAGATCAGTTTGACTGAACCTCTCTATTGAATAATCAACATTTTTTACATCACTCGGATTTTTTCTTTTCAAATATCGTTTTAATACAAACATCACAATCTTATAGGTAACCCAGACCAAGGGAAATGGAAGTAAGTTAACAATCTCAAACCACCATTGTGTTTTAAATTTAGAATCAGGACTTGCAGCAATAATAGCCATTGGTTTGGATTCAGTATTAGATAAATAGTATTGAAAAGCGATTGCTGCTCCAACACAACTACCCCATATGAAAAATTTGCCATCCTCTAAATTATAATGTTCTATAATTTTTGTAAAATCATCAGTGAACTCTTTTACTCCATATATTCTTCTTTTATGAGGAGTACTAGATTTTCCATATCCTCTTGGATCATATATGATTATATTCGCAATTTTTCTGAAAGCTTGTACTAAAGGCATTCTATTATCAATGTTATCTAGAAAACCTATTATCATTATTATTGTTCTATTAGTATAATCTTTATTTATAGTGGGAAAATATCTATGCCTTAAATGAATAAATGGTTTTTTTGAAACTTCAATATATCCTTCTTCCATTGTGATTAGCAAATTAAAGGATTTAATAAACAATTCTATATATTATTACAAATTCTGAACAGTTATTGTTCAAAAAACATCTTCAATCTAAAAAATTTATAAACAGCTTGAAAGAATAAATACCAATGAATGTTAAAGTGCTTGTAGATAGTTGTGGAGATGTTACTGAAAGTATCATGAAAGATTTTGATATAGGGATGGTTCCACTAAATATAAAGCTAGATAGAATTATGCTTGATAGAATAGA
>JBHLQZ010000206.1:0-3662 GCA_048883065.1 Candidatus Thorarchaeota archaeon
GAAGGAATAAAAATGAGTACTGTTAGCACATACTTATCAAGATTAGCAGATGAAAATCTACTTAATAGGAAAGGAAGTGTATCCCAGAGATTATACTCTGTAACAAAGAAACTAACTGAGATATTCGGAGAACTTAAAGTTCTAGAAATACCTCCTGATCTTTTAAGTTAGCTCGGTTAAACGGCTGTTTTTTATTTTTGGAAATCTTACCACGTAAAAAATAATTAAGTGGTAAGATATTATAATGCTGTCTTACCACAGAACTATGATTATTTTGCGTGGTAAGACTAATGAACAATCTTACCACAAAGTTAAATTAAATGTGGTAAGAACAATAAACAAGTTGGTGTTTCTCTCACAAAAAAACGAAAAATCCTCCTTCCCATTAATAATTACTAAATTTTAGTAAAGGATTCTACTGTATCTTTATCCAGTCTTTTAACTAATTCTAAAATCAGTTTTATAGCGTTATTTACATCTTCTAGATCTATAATTCCATTATGTGCGTGTATGTGTCTTGTTGGTATTCCTATAACAATACTTGGACATCCCATATCTGTCAAATGAATTACTCCTGCATCTGTAGCTCCACCTTTAACTAAGGATAGTTGGTGTGGTATTTCTAGTTCTTCAGCAGTTTTTATAACAAAATCTCTGAATCTTGGGTTTGGTATCATTGATCTATCATATGTTAAAATTGTAGGTCCTTTTCCTAATTTTGAAGGGGCTTCTGTTGATTTTATTCCAGGAACATCTCCTGCAATATCAACTTCTAGAGCTATCCCAATATCTGGTTTAATCATTTGAGCAGCTGTTTTTGCTCCTCTAAGTCCTACTTCTTCTTGGACTGTTGATGCACCATAAATGATGTTTGGATGTTCAATGTTTTCTTCTTTGATTTTACGTATTAATCCTGCTGTCACAACTGATCCAAGTCTATCATCAAATGCCTTCCCTACAGCTAATTTTGCTATTTCTTTTTCTTCTGTAGAATCTTTTTCTTTCTTTATTCTAGGCCTTTCCCAGATTTCAAATGTTGCATCAGGCATTGCAGGATCCCCTGCACGTATTCCCATTTCTTCTACTTCTTCTTTACTTGTACAACCTACATCAATGAACATCTTATCTTTAACAACAACTTTTTTCCTTTCTTCAGGATCTACAACATGTGGTGGTTTAGCTCCAATCACTCCTGGAATCATTTTACCCTCTACTGTTCTTATTATGACTCTTTGAGAAAGTAATGTTTGATCCCACCATCCACCTAGTTGATGAAATTTAAGAAACCCATCTTTTGTAACTCCAGAAATTTGAAAACCGATTTCATCAATGTGTCCTGCAATCATAATTTTTGGTCCATGTTCAATTCCTTTAGATGTGAAAATTAATGTACCAGTTCTATCTTGGAGAATTTCATCTGCAAATTTCTCCACGTATTTTTTAAGTATCTTTTGAACTTCCCATTCAAATCCAGAAGGACCAAATTCATTTGATAACTCTTCAAGCAATTCAATATCGAAATCTACCAATCATATCACCTATTTCTTCTTTCACAATAGTTTTTTTCAATAATTATTTTGAAAGATTAACAGTTATTATTTAACTATTACTTTAATAGGAAAAAAGATATAAAAAAACACAATTTATGCTTTTGAGCTAGTATTAGTTATAATTACTTTATTTATTACCTAAGTTTAAAGTAAATTTTTATTTTAATTTGTGAAACGTTCCAATAGAAATCCTCTAATTCTTTCTTCTATCATTGTTTATGGGCTTTAAATTGTATTCACACATTGTGAACAAGCCAAAACGCAGAATTCTTCAATTTTCCAGTGGAAACAAAGGGGTGATAACTATTTGTTCACAATTAAAAAATTTGAACAAAAATACGAATATAAGATATTAAGATTTATGTCGAAATAATATATTTGTTCACATGTTTTTCAAAACGCAGTGAACGGTTAGAGCACAATTATTCACAAAAATTTTTAGCCTTTGATTTTACTTAATTAAAAGCTTTAAAACTAGTTTTAATAACAATGTGAACTAATGTATTAACTGTGTATATCGTATTTATTCGGTATTACACTAAAATTGTGAAAATATGACACTAGACTGAAGTTTCTGGCAAAAATCAAAATTCATTTAATCTAGATATCAAATTTTTGATTTTCTCCTTCCTCTTTTCAAGTTCTTTTATTTCTCTTCCAACCTCCACTCTCTCTTCAATAGTAACAGGTATTTTCTTTCCTAGATATTTTCTGTATTTATAATCTGGTTCTAGTCTGAGATAATAATACGGTCCATGACTGAATTTTTCTCCTTTATTACACTTACAATTTTTTTTACCACATTTAACATATTTTGAAGTTATAAAACCAAAGATGGGATCTTTAGTCATCAATATAGTTCTTTGATGTTCTATTGCATCAATAGCATTTAATAAATTGATTTTAAAATCATTTATTTTATTAATTTCCATTTATAGTCAGATATATATACACCTTTAACAAAAAAATTCTTAGATATTACTCTGATATTCTGTGGATTATATTGAATTATTTATTCGACATAAATCCTCTAACTATATAGGTGAAATTGACAGAGTGAATAATATGGCTCAAAGTAGAAATCTACTTACAAAGAAGATAGAAAAAAAATCATCAATTCAGGGTATAGTTGTAAGTAGCCGTAGAGTGTATGTATATACAGACGAACCTGAACACGAAATAAAGCTTGAAAATTTGTTACTTAATTTACTTGCGGAACATGGTCCTTTAACTAGAAGTGAGTTAGTATCTTTAACACATATACCTAGATCAACTCTATACGATAATCTTGCAAAGCTAATATCCAAAGGATTAATCCAAAAAGAAGCTGTACCAAGAGAGAATAGAGGAAGGCCAAAGATTTTATTCAAACTAATATGATATTATCTAGCTTTGCTTCAGTTTAATTTGATGATTGCTCGTTTGTTTCAAACGTCAGCTATCGACAAAGTTAAACAACCTTTACAAAATTATATTTTCAATTAGCTAAGAGATGAGAAAAAAAATGGATGAAAAATCATCATCAACAATAGACGATATATTTGACAGATATCTAGATGCTGAAACTTCAATATTCAAAAATAGAGAGGTTTTAAGCCCTCATTATGTGCCTGATATACTCCCTCATAGAGATGATAAATTTGAGGAATTAGCTAAGATATTAGCTCCAGCTTTAAGAGGAGGGGCACCATCTAACATCTTCATTTATGGAACAACAGGAACAGGAAAAACTGCGGTCACAAAACAAGTTCTATCAAAATTAAAAGAGAGAGCTGAATCAAAGAAATTAGCTTTCAAATATAGCTATATGAATTGTCAACATGTTGATACAAAGTATAGAGTACTAACACAACTTTGTGATGATATTGGTATAGATGTTCCTTTTACTGGACTTCATTTTGATGTGATTTATCAGAAGTTTAAAGATGCACTTGATGATCTCAACACTCTTCATGTAACAGTTTTAGATGAAGTTGATATGTTGTATCGAAAGAGCACAGAATCACTATATGTACTTACTCGTATGAATAGTGATTTAAAGAAATCAAAACTTAGTATTATCGGTATAACAAACGATGTTAACTTCAAAGAAACCTTAGATCCACGTATTCG
>JBHLQZ010000207.1:0-3661 GCA_048883065.1 Candidatus Thorarchaeota archaeon
GGAATCAGTACATTTGATAATGAAATTAAAAAAGCAGAGCAAGAAGAGGCAGATGTTGAATCAAATCTTGAGAGATTCTTTAGTGCAGTTTCTGTTTGTTCCTTATTTTCTAAATCAAGTGACACGTTTATATAACCATAGTTATTTATGAAATCTACAAAATCATCAGATATACTCATAAGATTTGTTGAAGCAGGAAAGAGATAAAAATTAAAATTGTACTCATTTTGAATTTGTTCAATAAACTTACTTACTTCTCTGAATAAGGAGAAGCTCAATGTAATCTCACTTGTAAAAAACATTGATATCGCTAAAGGTTTAGTTGAGTTTATTTCTTTTTTATAGTTAGAAAAAAAAAGAATAATTTGTTGTATATTATTCAATGACATTTCTTCTATATTCTTATGACGGTAATTACTTGAATAACAATACCAACAGTCTAAATTGCACTCAAATGTTGGATTAATGACAATATGTTTAATATCTTCTTTTATTTCCCTTTTTTCAATTAGAAACTCACCTTTATTTTTGAAAAAATTATATTTCTTCAATTTATTAATAGTTAATAAGAGATTATCATCATCTGTATCCTTGATAAACCAAAACATCTGAGAGAATGGATCTAGGATAAAATGTTGATTATTAACTTCATACAAATACATATCATCTGATGATTTAATCATAACAATCAGCATGTTGATTCTGATTCAAGTCTTTCTTCATTATCTTGTAAAAACACAGCAATTTTTTCTAGTGCATCTTCTTTATTTTGAAATTTCCCGATAATTTTATTGTCTCTAGTATCCTTGACAATCCACAAGTTTCCTTCATTTTTATAAATCTCAAAATCACCGCATGTTTCCTTATCAGACATAGTATCTATGTCAAATAAATGAATTGCTATAAATGGTTTTCTTTCAATCTTCCTGATTAGATGAAACCAACAAAAAAACTATAAGTTAGAAAAATAGTGTCATGATACACAATGACTGAACGTAATTACAAAATCTCACTTTGTGGTAATCCAGGAGTGGGTAAAACATCAATCGCTATGAGACAAGCTCAAAATTCATTCCCAGAGTCTCATCAACCAACCCTAGGCTCTAACTTTTTTATTTGGAATACACAGATTGATACGCACGACATAAGACTCATAATAGCTGATTCAGGCTCTCAAGAAAGGTTTTACTCAATTCTCCCCAAATATTTCCAAGGTTCATTTGCAGCTGCTATTGTCTATGATATTACAGATGAAGAAAGTTTTGGAAGACTTGATTTTTGGATAGAAAAACTGAAAGATAGTGTAGGAGATATACCTTTCATTATTGTTGGCAATAAAACAGATCTTGAGATGAATAGAGTAATTTCAAAAGAAGATGGAGAAAAATTTGCTGAAGAATTAGGTGCAGAATTCTTCGAAGTTTCAGCAATGAAGAAAACAAACTTGAGTCAAATGTTCACAAAATTAGCACGAATAGTCATTAATCAAGATCAAAATACTGAATGAGATTAAATTTTATTAATTTAAGGAGAATCAAAGATGGATGAACTAGAAAAAATGGAAAATCTTTCTACTAATCTACTAATCACAAGTATTCCATTTGTGGAAACAGATCAAGGTCTTTTCACTACTGTAATTATGACAGGAGAAGAAGTAACACAAGATGTTTCAACAATTATGCAATTAGAAGAAGCTAAAGAGAGTATTAATATTCTAGATGAGTTTCCTGATAAAGAAATTATTTTCAAATCTTCAAAATATGAATTCATAGATGCATCTGAAGATAAAAGCAAAACACCCAGCCTCTATTTGATAAAACAAGATTATAATGAGATTTCTTTATTAAATATTATAATTAGTCCAATTTCTGAATTAAATCTATCAAAAACTTCTGAGGTTATTGATTACATAGCTCAATCAATATCAGGTGTTTTTAGAAGAACCAATACATTAAGAAACAATGATAGTTTATCTGAAGAAGAACAACGAATTGAGTTAAGAAAAAACCTTAGAGATTTAGTAGAATTTTACCAATGGCAAATTTTAAGTGAACAGAGTCTTCAGAAGAGCACTGAACAAGTTGCACAAGCTCCAATGATAACTAATTCACTTTTAATAAAAGCAGAGATTATTAGAGATCAAGTACAATGTATGGGGAGTTGCGGTAAAACTTTTAGCAAAGAAACAACTCCATCAGGTGTTCAATGTGAGTGTGGGGGAGAAATTGTGATTGCACCACCTTCATTAAATTTAGCAAAGGTTTCTTATGTTTACCCAAAAGGATTGAAAGAGATTATTAACAATGACGATGCTATAACACCCAATAGCCTGTTGATGTACGTAAAAGAATCCATTATGTCTCCTAAATTGTTAACCTCATTAAACCAACTTTCTTCGTTAAAATTTCATGATTATATTTCGATCCCATCAATTTTAATTTATAAATCAAAACTTACTAATGATCTAATTAATGTCCATCTCGATTATTTCCAAAATAGTGACGATGAGATTTTTATTTTCGCTTGTACAACTGATACTAGATTCAGTGATCAGAGATTGGTTTCAGCTATATCTTTACCGATTATCATGAGAACGTTTCGTTCAACTTTCCAAGGAGAAGATAACTGGAAGGAGGTTATACAGAGATCTGAGTTAAAGGATTGGATGATTACTCCGTTTGTGAAAATAAAAACATTGAATCAATTTCCGTCTTTGTCAGACATATTAGCACTTGAAATTAGGAGGGATAATAATGAGTGATGAAATTAAAGAAACACAAACCTTCTTTTATTCTTCAAAAGATGTTGTTGATATACTAAGTGAGTTTCAAAATCTCTTTTCAAAACTAGAATCAAATATCAAACATTTCATTGTATCTCAACCTACATTCTTAATAGAATTGAGGAGAAAAATAAAAACAGACATAGGATTTCTTTCACCACAAAAGAAAGATATGGCTTTGGCTATTTTTGGGATAATTGTTACAGAAGACATAATAAAAAAGTATGAACCAATCTTCTTTGCTGAGGATATTTCAGCTTTAATGGATGCAACAGATAAGAAAACATCATGTACTGATGATGAATTCATTGGATTGTTAACATCATTCTTGAATAGTCTAAAAGCAGTTACTCATTCAATTAATATAATTGTAAACAACTTCATATCTTTGAAAAGCTTAAATCTTGAAGATAAAACATTAAAGCAGATTCTAATACAGAGACATTTTTCTACAGCTTTAACAGAAGCTAACCTTTGTTTTGAAGTTGGAGAATTTAAAATAGATTTACGTTTCATAGTTTCGATATTTGCGCATATTATTGAGAAATTATTGGAAGAAAATGAAATTATTGAAGAAGTAAAATCTGCTGGTGTAATATATGAAGAGATAATCAAGACATACCCATTAGAAGAGGGGGAAGATATTCTCTATGATATAATCAATATTAATATAATTGAGTCTTATTATAACCAAATTTCTCAAGCTTTCAAATCAAAGATTCAAAAACGATTGGATACAGTACAAGAGAAACAAGCTGAAATCCAAAGAGAACTTCAAAAACCACAAGAACAGCAAACAGATCAAGGTAGAATAGAACAGATTTTAGCTTCTATTGAACAATCTCTCTATGAAGTCATGAAAATACAGAGAGAGATGAC
>JBHLQZ010000208.1:0-3649 GCA_048883065.1 Candidatus Thorarchaeota archaeon
GTCTGGTTCCAACTCCATAAAAACCATGAAATGGGAGATTTTTGTATGTGCAAAAACATCCAACGTCTTTTCCATTGACATATCCTATGTAGAATTCTATGTTGTTTTCAATTTGAGTTGTAACCATTTGTGAGATATACTTTCGAAGATGTTTTGGATAACTAAAAGAATCAAAAAAAACATCAACCCATTTACTCAATTTTTTAGAGGAGAGCAGCTCTAATTCCAGTAGATTATTTGTACTTAATGATGATTTTTCACCATTTTTCCAGATCATTAGAGAGATGTCCTGATAAAAAGCTATAAACTTTTTCTGACGAAGTATCTTTGAATTAGTCTGAAAGAAATCATCCACATAGTGCTTAATTATAAAATATTCTTTACCATCAGAAAAGAATGCAAAAGAGAAATTTAGGAACTCTGAAAAATTTTTTTCTCCATATAATGTAGGAGTTATATAACTATAGGTTTCAATAGATTTATTCTTGATAAAGTAACCCAACTTATTTTTTATACTTTCAGAGTCTGGCATGAAGTAATAAAATTCATATTCATTTAAATCAAGAAATCCTCTATCTTCATTTGAATTATTGTAATTTTGCATTCGTCTAATCTTTATCTTCTTTTAGAAAGATAAAGGTATCCTTTCATCTCAAATTGAGAGTTTTTTTCATTGAGCAAAAAACATTTAAAGCAACAAATTCTTTGCAGTTTGAAATCGTATGAGTTCTAGATGGAAAAAAGAAACCAGAAAGGATTTCATTAAAAACACTGTTCGTGGTGTTATAGGAGTTTTAATCCTAATCATTCTATTGGTTATTAAATTAACCTGGGAAGGGATATATAATTGGTTCTATACAAAAGTAGCACCAGGTGCAAACAGAACAGAGGGAATGTGGCAAGATCCACTTTTATTATTCAGCTTATTACTTCTAATTCCAGCTTTAGCTTGTGGAGTTGCTTTAGCTATAAGTGGAGGATGGAAAGCTTATAGATTAGCTGTTCCACCAAAGGAAGAATAGAGAATTCAATTTTTTATACAAGGTCTAACAATAAAAGAAAAGACATAATATTAATTAATTTCTCATTTTTCTATTGTGCATGGAAAAAATAGAGAAGAATCTGGAATATAATGAATTTTGTTTTGGTTGTGGAGAAGAAAATCCAATAGGTGCTAAATTAAACTTCTTCAAAATTTCTGAAGAGAGCGTAAAATCTAATTTTCTTGTTCCTGATACTTGGGGGGGATGGGGGAAGATTATTCATGGTGGTTTACAAACTGTTTTACTAGATGAAATATCCGCCTGGGTCATAGTAGCTCTACTTAATGAACAAGGATTAACAGTAAAAGCTCAAATTGAGTTTCTCAAACCTTTATATGTAGAAGAAGAAGTGGAAATTCTAGGAAGAGTAAAGAAAATAGATGAAAGAGATATAACAATAACTAGTGAATTAAAAAACAAAAATGGTGTAATATGTACTAAAGGGACATTTGTATATAGAAAGGTAGATATGGATAAAATCAAAAAAATGGCTAAGATACCATTTTAACAACTATCATGAAATATAGCTTCAGTTGGACATGATGTTACACATGCACAACATTCTATACAATCATCTACGTTTTCTGCATAAGATTTACCATCTTTAATAACAAATACATCTGAAGGACAAACATCTACACAATCAGCAGCACCTATGCATTTACCATGATCTATTTTTATTACCCAATCATCAGAAACAAATTCTTTAACTGACATTATTATCAAGATGTGTTCCATTTCTTTACTTTTATATTTTCTCCAAATTAGCAATCTTCTAACAAAGTCCGCAATGGACGACTATAGGTACTGTTGCTGCAAGGATAGTGAATATTATTTGTAGAACAGAAATTACAAGTAAACCATAAAGCAGTATTTTAGAAATGGGTAAAGTAAATTCTTCGTTCCCTTTCTTGATGAAATATGTATGTATTGAAAACGCAAAAATTCCACCAAGAGATAGTACAAAGGAGAATATAGCTCCAATTATACTTGCTAGGTAGAATTCAATCATTCCATAAAAAATCAGACCAAGCAATGGAATATGAAAAATGACAAATAGAGTAATTCCTCCTTTCATTTTGAATAACTCCCATTCTTTCCAATATGCAGATTCAATCTCATGACAAATTAATAGAATAGCATTAGCGAAATATAACCAAAAAGCGATTATCAAGGCAATTTCTTGAAAAGCCATAGAATAATATGATTGTACTTCAAAATAAATTTTACTTAAGAAGGCACAAAGTATTTGATTAATGTATTGTATGTTATATTATGAGTTTTGAAGATAAAAAAGTCATAGTAACAGGTGCTAGTTCAGGAATAGGAAGAGCAACTGCAATCAAATTTAGGAAAGAAGGTGCAGAAGTTCTTTTAGTAGCACGTTCAGAAGAGAGATTGAAGGATTTAGCAGCTGAACTAAATACTATGTATCTTGCTATGGATTTAACTGCAAACAAAGCTGCAGAATTGATTATTGGTGAAGCAACTTTACTTTGGGGAAAAATTGATGTTTTAGTTAATGCAGCAGGGATTATTAAATCTGGAACAATTCTTGATACAACCATCGAAGATTTTGACTATATGATGAATTTAAATCTCCGTTCAATATTTCACTTAATGCAAACTGCTATTCCTTTTCTTAAAGAGACAAAGGGAAATATAGTGAATGTATCAAGTGTTACTGGAGTCAGGGCTTTTCCAAATATACTAGCGTATTGTGTTAGTAAAGCAGCTCTTGATCATTTAACAAGATGTTCAGCGTTAGAACTCGCTCAATTTGGAGTCAGGGTTAATGCAGTTAACCCAGGAGTTGTTATAACTAATTTACATAAAGCAAGCGGGATGTCTGCTGAGGAATATGCAAAATTTCTTGTACACAGTGAATCTACACATCCTCTTGGTAGAGCAGGAACAGCTGAAGAAATAGCAGAATTGATTCTCTTTTTAGCATCAAATAAAGCAAGCTGGATTACAGGTGAAACAGTTAGTATAGATGGAGGAAGATTCCTCACATGTTTACGTTAGCTTAGACTATACTTAATTCCTAATCCTTTTTGTATCACGTCTGAATGAAATGTATTGAATACATCTGGTTTTTCAGTATGTACTGGCATCACTTGTTTAGGATTAATTTTCAGAATCATTTCCTTGATATCATAACCTGAAGCATGACCTGAACAATGAACTTGTTCATATGGATATAATCTAAAATACTTCAACCAGTTGATTACTTTCTTATGATCAAGTTCCATCTCTTCATCAACAGGTTCAGTTACTGATCTAATGAAAATTGAATCCTTAGGGGGATTAACATCAAATAGGTTCTTAAGCTCTGAAAAATCACATCTATAGATGAAATCTTTAGGATTTTTACGTATATCCTCAGCTGTTACACTATTTGTTCTATCTAGAAGTTCATTTTCCCAATACTGGTAATCCATCATTTGTATTTCAATTGGATAGTTGATATCGTTTAAGATCCCCCAACCTTTCTTAGGGATAAAGATACTTACTTCATCTATAGTAGGAACTCCCTTAACACCGTTTTCTTCTAAAACTCTCAAAGTATAAGCTTGTCTTAAGCTAACTACAAGAGAACGATC
>JBHLQZ010000209.1:0-3630 GCA_048883065.1 Candidatus Thorarchaeota archaeon
AAGATTTCTTAACTGAAGATTTGTTTGTTTGGGGAGAAAATCCAAAATTAGGAAGTAATGAAGTTTTAATAGGGGACACTTTGGATCATGAAATATTTGATAACAGCACAGTAGAAAAAATAAGACTTAAAGAAGAATCAACTAAATTCAGTATAAGTGGAGTAATAAAGGATGAACTAGCAGCGGGTTTTACTGTCTATGCTCCTCTAAACAAATTAATTCAAGAAGGAATAACTTCTAATCCAAATCTCATAATGTTTGGAGATATTAATTCAACAACATATAATGAAATTAGTACTATTTCTGCTAATTACGGTTATGAGATTGGTAACATATCAAAAATGATTGATGACAAAAAAATCGAGTATGCACAATTTTCATACATGTACAGTTCTTTAGGTGGAGGATTATTCATAATTTTTTCATTTCAAATAGTAGTTTTTTGTTTTCTATACTTCCTTAATTATAGAAAAGATTACGAATTGTTGTACAAACTAGGTATTGCAAAAAGAAAAATCTATAGAATAAATATAACTGCCACATTTCTACACATAATTCCAGGTATGCTAACAGGAATATACTTAGGATCGATTCTAGCAAGATATTTCCTTGTACCAGCAGCTCGACTATCTTGGTTTGGTCTTATAATTGGAGTAGGAATATTATTCTATATTCTTTTGACATTGATAGGATCAAGAATGGGTGGGATAAGGGGATTGAAGAGTGTAATATAATCACAAACATTATTCTGAAGAAGATAACGACACAACTCAACACTAAGATGTGCTAGTATATACTTAGAATAAAATAATTCTTAATCCTTCAATATTTGACTAATACCAAATCGAACTCTATGATCTGTTTCTGTTTCGAATAAATCTTCTAACGGTCCTAAAGCCCTTTCAGCTTTTATCCTTCCTAAGATCCAAACTGTTGCCTCTCTAACTTTTGCATCTTCATTTTTCAACAATTCAATAAGAGTATCAACTAAGATTTCTTGATCAAAGTTCTCTAAAGCTTTGATTGCATATTTCTGCGTCTCCCTTTTTACAATATGATTAGGGCAATAAGACAGAACTTTGATAATAGATTTAATTGAGCGTAGGTCTTTTACTATCCCTAAAGCTTTAATTACATTCCACCTCATAATTAGACTGTCTTCTTCAATAGCATAGTTATCTTCTAGAGTTTCGATCAATGTATCTAGCACTCGTGGGTCATCAAGCATTGCTAATGCACTTGCTGCACGTCCTCTCACCGATGCTGAAACGGAATCATCTTTGATAGTTTCTATCAATATCCCGACTGCTCGTGGATCATTAAAATTTGCTAATGCATCTACTGCGTATTCCCTCACTGTTTCTACAATATAATCAAGTACCCTACTATCTGTATAACTTACGAAGTCAATTATTGTATCGAGGTATTTCATATCTTCAATCTCAGGTAGAACTTCAGCTGCAGGTTCAACTTCGTGTGGATATCCTCCTGTTCTGATTAAATCAAATATAGCTTCGATCCCCTTATCACCTAGTTTCACTAGTGCATAAGTAGCTGAAGACATGTCTTCAGGACTGTAAGTTAAGCTATCTAATATTGGTTGAACAGCTTTTGGATCACCTAGTTTACCTAGAACATCTACAACTTTACTGTTATAGCCCTTTTGATTCAATATTTGAATCAAATAATCAACTGCTCTCAAATCTCCAATAGCCCCCAAAGCTTCAACAATGTTGCTATCAACATATCCTTCTTTGTTAATCAGGTTCTTTACAAAGGCGTCAAAGACTTGTTCTCCACCAATCGAGTATAATCCTTTAACAGCTGACCCCCTAACTGACCAGTTCTCATCTTTTAGTTTCTCAATAATTGGTTCAATAGCTTTAGAACTCTTTATTCTTCCCAGACCTTCTATGGCTGCCATTCTAACATATTCTGAAGGATTTTGTAAACCTAACATCAACTTATCTTCAGATTTGTCTCCCCCAATTCTTCCTAATGTTATAATTGAATCACTTACGATATTTGGATTTTCTTCCATGAAGTCTAAAATAGCTTGTTCAGCCTGTTTTCCCATGTTCTGTAGTGCAGAGAAGATAGAACTTTTTTCATTATCTTCTGTATCTTCCTTAAACATACTAACAATAGGAATAATTGCTCTTTCATCCCCGATTTCACCTAATGCCCAAATTACATTACGTCTTACGTCTGAGTTATCATCAGATAGAGATTCTAACAATGGTTCGAATGATTGTTTGTTTCTGAATTTACCTAATAAAACAGCTGCATTTGATCTTACATGCCAATGTTCATTTTTCAAAGTTTGAATGTATACATCCAATGTTTGTTCACTCAACTTCTCTTCTAATAGCTTGAAAAGATCTGTTTTATATCCTGGTCCTGCATCCTTCAATTTTTCAAATAATAGTTCGATAATCCACCCCTCCGTATGCTTCTTTAACTTCCTTAAAGCAGGATTTTTAAGATGTTTATCATCAAGTGATTTGATTAGTAGTTTTATTATCTTTTCATCATCAAATTCCCCTAGAATATTAAGAACTGCTCTTCGTATCTTCCAGTTCTCATCTTCCAAGATAGGAATAAGTGCATCAATTGCTTTGGGATCTTTAAGTTCTTTTAAAGCATCAATAGCATGAATTCTGTCTTTATTGTCTTCATCTTCCAGTATTCGCAAAATTGAATCTGTGGCTCTTTTATCACCAATCTTACCTAAAGCAAGTATAGCATTTACTCTAACTCTCTCGTTCTCATCTGTTAATAGCTTGATAATAGAATCAACTGCTTTTGTATCCTTGTAATAACCAAGTAAATAGACAAGTTCACCTCTTAAATTAGGATGACTATCTAGAGAGGCGATTAGCAAATCCGAATTTTTCCTCCCCATTCTCTCCAATATCTTTCTAGTACTAAGATGAACACTATACGTGTCATCAGCCGTTAATTCATCCATTCTCTGAAGTCCTCTTTTAGTACTGGTGAAAATACTGGAATTGTCCTCAGCTAAGAATTCTAAAAGGATAGGCGTGATTTTACTATAATCTGATTCTTCTAACGAAATCTCTGATATTTGCTTTCTAATGATTAGTTCATTCAGATTCTTGATTGCGGTTTTTCTATGCTCAAAGTCTTCAATATGAAGTTCATTCAACAGGTTTCCTAATTCTTGTTGTAAATCTGAATTTGATGTTGGTGTTCTTCTCTTTGTTGATATGTTTACTTTATCAATCGAAATCCAATTTTGCTTAACCATTATCTAGGAAGGAACATTTGGATATAAAAATATTAATCAATAATCTTCTGAATATATTCCAGGTATGCTAACAGGAGTATACTTAGGATCAATTCGCATTATTTTACAGGAACAAAATCTCTATCAATAATCTTCTTAATATGATCTTCAGGAATTCCTTTGCTTCGTAAACCATTTACAAAAACATTCAAGCAATCCTTGCAATAGACTTTCTTAGTTTCAACGTTATAAGCAAGTGGAGAAAGAAATTTACTCTTTTGACAAAAAGTGCATTCAACTTTTATACCTGCAGCAAATCTAGCAGAACAATCTTCACAGTAAACGGAGTTACCTGTAATTGGTCTTCCACATTTAGCACA
>JBHLQZ010000210.1:0-3627 GCA_048883065.1 Candidatus Thorarchaeota archaeon
ACTAACATCTTATACAGATCATAATTCATTATATAAATCGTATATAATCGAAGGTGAAATGGATGTTGAAGGTTCAGTAGACATTACTCTTGATGGTGGTGGAGCACGACATGTCAGTGAGGTATTGAACAATGCTTCATTTGCATTACAAGTTGATATGGGAGGTTCCGGCTGTCCTAGAATAACATTACCTGGATGTCAATGGAAAAATACAAGCGTAAATATAGATACTGGTGGAGAAGCTTTAATGAATTCTGTTCCTTTCACCTGTAAACCATCGGAATGTACGAATATAGTTACATCAGTAACTTAAATATAATAGGATTTATCCCTATTTTTATTTTATAAAAGAGGAATGAAAAATGTTAAAACAAAAATTTACTTTAAAATTTATAAATAATGGTGATCCATTTGAAATGCCGAATTGGACGCCGGAAAAACATGAAGCTGCCTTGTCTAAACTTGATGTTGAACAACAAAAAAATAAATGGAATGATAGACAAGCAGATAATGAATTTAAATACTATGTTATATATGAAACTCTTGTAGAAATAGATCCAAATTGTGATTTTGAAAAAGTTAGAAAATTACATCCAGCAACACTTATTGAATTATTTAGAGAAGTTTATTATGCTGGAAAGGAGAATATTTATTATCAGGATTTTCGCAAGGGTCACAAGGCCCAAAAAAGCAAAAAGTAAAAATCTATTTTGATGAAGAGTTAAAAATATTCCAAGAAGCAATACATATGTTATATTTGCATGTTGGAAATCTTCAAGAAATACGAAAAATGAGCTTTTGGAGATTCAAAGCAATATTAAAAACTTTAGAAAAAAAACTATGTATAGAAAGTGGTAAACCTTATATAGAACAAGGTTTGTCAAGATCAGCAAAAGATATGATAGAAAGACGAAAAAAACAAAGACCCGGAAGAAAAAATGGGACAAAATAAAGTAGAGTTAGATTTTCTTACTAATGCAAGACAAATTCGTGGAGAACTTTATCAGGTTAATGCTTATCTTCATAATATAGAATTATCGTTAGATAATATGAATAGAAAAGCAATAACTGGACATGCACAACATTCTAGTTCTTTGAAAAATTTAGCTCTAAGATTCGTTGGGTATCAACTTGTTTTAAATCAAGTAATGGGCGCACAACAAAAACTTTATGGATTTGTAACTGAAAGTGTAGAAAAATTCAGGGAATTTCAAACAAGAATTGCAGAAGTAGCTACTATTATGGGTACTGATTTTCAACCCGCTTTAAATGCAATGAAATCAGGAATAGTAGATTTATCATTAACATTTGGACAATATACCAGTGATTTAACAAAAGGTTTATATGATATTATGTCTGCGGCTTTTAGTGCTAAAGATAGTATAAATCTTTTAGGTACTGCTACAAGAGCTTCAATTGCTGGATTATCTGATGTTAGAACTTCTGTTGATATTTTTACAACCGTTTTAAACTCATATGGAATGTCAGCATATGAAGCTACAAAAGTTTCAGATACTTTATTTCAATCAGTAGTTAGAGGAAAATTCCAATTTGTAGATTTAGAATCTGCTCTTGGTTATGTAGTTCCAATAGCAGCACAAGCAGGAATAGAATTTGAAGAATTAATGGCAGCTTTATCTACAACTACAAGGCATGGACTTCATCTTGATATGGCATCCCGTGGATTAGCAATGGCTTTACAAAATATAATTAATCCATCAGAGGGTGCAGCAAAAGCCGCAAGGAAATATGGAATAGAGATGAGTGGACTTGCATTAAGAATTAAAGGTATTACAGGTGTATTCTCAGAAATGAATGAGAAAACTAAAGATTATGGGAAAGTTATACTTAATGAATTAATTCCGAATATAAGATCTCTCAGAGTTGCAATGGTTCTTGCTGGAGATGAAGGATTAGAAGGATTAATGGATGATATGGATAAATTATCTGTATCTGCTGGAAGAACTTCTGAAGCTTTAAATAAAATAAAAGAAACAAGTTCATTTGCATCAAAAGTTATTTCTCAAGATTGGGAAAATATGCAGAGAGATGTTGGTCAAGCTTGGGATAAATTAGCTTTAAATGTACAAAGAACTGTAGTAGATATTGTTAAAGATTGGAAAAGTTTTTTGCCTATTGTTGGTCCAATATATAGTACAGCAAAATTAGATAGAGAAAGAGCAGAATTCAGATGGATTCAACAAGAATCGTGGAGGTTAACAGGAAAAGGAATTCCTGAAGGATTGGATAAAGTAATGTCCCGTGGTCTGAATCCAAAAGAGATAATGAAAAACTATCTTGAAGTACAAGAAATAATAAGTGGATTAGGAAGACAAATAAACTATAGATCAAGAGTTGGATATAATTATGAAGAATTGGAAAATCAATTGAAAGTATATACTTCTATATCTGCTGATTTAGAAGAACAATTCAATAGAGCATTTGGAGAACCAATTTTAGGTGGAATAAGAAATCTTGAAGAATTACGATTAAAATTTGAAGAGATAGAATATAACATGGAGGAATTAAGAGAGCATTTAGAAAAACCGATAGAATATGGATGGGCAAAAGGAGAGAAAGGAGAAACTATAGCAAAAGGAACAGTATATGGAACTTTAGGTTTACAAAAAGCTCAATTAGAAGCAGAACAAGCTCTTGCTGATGCACAATTTGATATTAAAATGGGACTTATAGATGAAGAGTATGCTTATAAACAACTCAATGCAGAAATGCAAGAAGCTATTAGAATTGTTAGAGAACATGAAGCTGCTACAAAGAAAGACAAAGAAACTACCGAACTTATGAATGTGACATTGAGACAGTTACAAATTCAAATGATGGAATTGCAACTTGTAGGAATGATAAGACGAAGAGGATTAACTAGAAGTGAAGAAAAGATGATGAAAAAGCTACAAATTGCAATGGCTAAAGAACGGCTTAAAAATCTAAAAGCAACTGGACAAGTAACAGCAGCAGAACAAACTTTATATAATGAAAAGAAAGCAATGATTGATGAATATGTAGCGGCTAAAGAACAAGAAGTTTATATGTTAAAATATAGTTATGATCAACAAATAGCAGATATAGATGATACAATTAAATATGAAGAAAATTTATTAGAACAAAGAAAAGAAGATTGGAAAAATACTAAAGATGAAATTTTAGATGTATCGGAAGATTTGATAATACAATTAACCGATATATTTAGCGATGAAGATCTTGTGAAAGCTTTTGACCAATTGGATATAAATATAGAAGAATTATTAACAAATGTTAAAAATGCAAGAGCAGAAATATCTGGAATTACTGGACCAACCCCTGTAGCAGTTCCATCTCCAACTGTGAAACCTGGATATACAACTTTAAAAACAGCTTATTCAGCAGTAGGCTCTGTTTTTCCACAACTTTTGGAATCTGATATGGCGAGAAGATTAGGTTTTCAACGTGGAACTGAATATGTTCATGAAACTGGATTAGCCATGGTACATGAAGGAGAAACTATAGGAGCAGCCGGAAAAACAACAATTGGAGAAAGTGTAATAATAGAAAATCTTACTATAGAAGTTAAAGAAATCGCAGAAATAGGCAGTATTGAAAAACTTGGAGCATTGTTCGCAGAAGCTAAAA
>JBHLQZ010000211.1:0-3625 GCA_048883065.1 Candidatus Thorarchaeota archaeon
ATAGGTTCATCACATCAGACGCGACTGATCCCTCGTATGTAATTATAGTAACAGGTTTAATCAAAGCTCTTGGGTACTTTCTTTTTGAATCTAATGTTAGAGTAGAGCTTATTCCAAGTCAGTTTCAATCTCAGCAATTACAATTAATAATTCAGAAATTGGATCAACCAATTCCAGTTAAAACTGAAGAAATCATTTTAACAGAACCTAGTGTTACTCCAGCAACTGTAACAGAACAAGCTCAACAAGTAGCTCAACCAGCAAAACCTACTTTATCTGTAGAGGATGAAGAAATCAAACCAAGTATAGAGCTCGACCTTGATACTGTCTTTTCTCCTATACTCCGTGAATTTCCTGCTACAATGATACTCCCTATATTTCATCAAGTTTTAGCAGAAATTACAACGACTTTTTTTAGTGATATTGAAGATTCAAACGTGAAAAAAGCGAAGATAGAGTTCACAGAAACTCATATTCTATTTTTAATAGAATTCCTTCTGATAAATATCAGAGATTCAGAGCAAGATATACATGAAATATCTGCAATGATTGGTCAATATGTCATTAAAGCTCTCCAAACAAAATCTCAAGAAGATTTAACAAAGTATTTACCTGAGGACATTCAATCATCTGTTTCTAGAAGAGTTGCATATATCGAATTCCCAGCTAGAGGATATTGTACTTATGCCCCAGGAGAAAAATGTGTTGAAGGTAAAAGAGATTTATGTGATTTTGTATTGTATATATGGGAAGGCATTTTATCAGTTTTGATGGCTGAAAAGAAATACAAACTAGGAGAACGTATCCCTGCGACTAGAAGAGGTACTTTCTGTATGGCTGAGTTCCTAAAAGAAGAATGAAGTTCACATCATAGACATACTTTCAAAAAAATATATAAGGAGAGGGAATAAGTTATGTATGGTGATTTTATGGGACGTAGAGTAGTTAAAAAAGTATACAGAAATACTTACGCTAGAGGTCAGAGGGACATAAAGGAATTTGGAGATAGATACCTTGTTAAGGTTGAATTAATTTCAATGAAGGTTCTTGAGGATCGAGATTTATTAGGAAATGAATCAGAATTATATTTTAGAGTTGGAAAAAGACCAAATTACAGTAGTAGAATTCCAAATAGGGGGACTATTAAAATGGAGAAAAATGAAACATTTAAACCTCCAGAAGGATTAACACTTTATTCAGAATTTAGAGAAGCTCCTGAAGGAGGTGTTGTTGAAGTTCCATTCCATCTCTTCGAGAGAGATCCTGGAAAAAACGATGATGAAATTGTTGATAAAAAAATATCAATTCCTCTAGGTTCATCTGAATATGAAGTTCTCCAAATAAATAAAGTTAAAGTAAAATTAAAATTATCAGGACTTCGAACTAGATACTGATGTCCTCATTTTTTATTTTCTTGTAAAAAGATATTTCATTCCAGTTTTTAATAGAAATGGCCACAATTTATAGTAAAGAAGTAGTCGAAACACTATAGTTTTCTGTTCATCAACATCACCAAATTCTGTGAATATTGGTTGGAGTTTTGGTTCATTAATCACAGTGAATAGTTTTTCAATTTCTTTATTATTTAAGGAATTTAAATATAATCTAACTTGTCTCATTATCGATAAATTTCTTTTCATTTCTTTTTTCCACAATTTAGAGTAATTAGATAGATACTTTCTACTTAGATTTTCACTCTTTATAGCATTAGCTGCGACATCTCCTGCTATTTGAGCTGCAATTCCGCCTAAGATTACTCCTCCCCCTGTTGTAGGTTTTGTCTGACTTGCAGCATCACCAACTACTAGAATATTATCAGTAAAGGTTCGCGAGATATACGATCCAATGGGGATTGCTCCACTGGATTTTTTATTTATTTCAGATTTGTTTAACTTCTTCTTTGCAATTGGATGTTTTTTAATAAAAAAATTCAACTGTTTGCTAGCAGGAATAGAATTGGAACCCAATCCAACCTTTGCAGTTTCTTCATTTATAGGTATTATCCAAGCAAAAAAACCAGGTGCATACTCTTTGGTTTGATAAAGCTCAACATATTGTTTGTCTATTCCACTAACATTGGACATATAATATTGTGAAGTATAAATCATCCTTTTTCGAGAAGGAATTGGAAGACCAACTTTGTTATTAAGCTTGGGAAAACGACCTTCTGCTAATATAGTAATTTTACTGTTTATCTTTTCAAAAGAATTCTTCTTACCCAGATTTAGTTCAAGCAAACTATTTTTTCTCTTAATATCTATAACTCTTGAAGATGTTTCAATGTCAACTCCTGCTTTTTCAGCGAGAGAAGAGAGAAACAAATTAAATTTAACACGATTTACTACACATGCTGTAGGTTCTTTTTTTTGTACTTCAATTAATTTACCAGACGGAGAATATAACCTTGCGCCAATTATCTCTTTATTTTGGAAAATATCAGAGGGAATAGATGATAGATTTAGAGATTTTAATCCTTTAATGCTTAACAATCCTGCACAATGTTCATGAAATCCAATTTTATCCTTTGATTCAAATAGTAAAACATCTACATCTTTTTCTGCAGCAGTTTTTGCAGCAATCAATCCTGCTGGACCACCACCTACAACTACTATTTCTCTCTTTTTTGATTCCACACAAATGAGAAAATGTGCATATTGAAAAATAGTGTGGTTCTAGAGCGAAAATATTCAAAGAAAAATGAAAATCTATCATATCTAATACGTATCTGCATAGTAAATATAATTAGGCAGTCTATAACTATCAGATTTCTTTGAATTCTCTTTATGAATGAAAGCTTCAAGTTCCTCAAAATCGGTATCCAATCGGAATTGTCGTTCTGATCTTGTAACCAATAGGATTTTACCACATTCTTCGCATATGATTTCAGTTGAAGAGAAATCTACGTTAATTGAGTCAAACACTGTTACAAATTTTTTACATCTATTGCAATATACAGTATTTATATCGTATATCAATTATCTCACCTCTTCAAATATTTTACAAGAAAACAATCCTAATTAGCTTTAAAGTAAGCGTAATATGTGCATAAAGCTGCTGGGAATATTGATAATTTATAAAATATTTATAAAAAAAGGTTTATTATTGATAATTCTTCAACTTTCTGTAGAATAGTTTTTGTTTATCATCTAAACGTTTGAGTCTTAGTAATCCTTCATAATACCATCGGATTACTGTCCGATTCATATATTTTATCGCTCTCTGAAGAATGTTTCCATCTTCCTCTTCTCTGTTTATAATCAGATACTTGTCTGTAAGGAAAAATATTATTTCCTCTTTCAAATTAGCTCGATGAAATTTAAAAACTCTACATTTTTCTTCTTCTCCTTTATCAATACGGTATCTATTAGTTTTTGATCCATATTTCTTCATGAAATTAATAATAGCTTCTATAAGTTCACCGTTTTTCATGATTTCAAGTTGTTCTTCTTCTTTTGTTATTGTTTTGTAATCTCGTTCAATTTCTTTAACTGCTTTTAATTCTTCTATTAATATACTTTCAACATGAGCCCCCCTATCTTCAAACAAATCCCAAATTCTCCCTTTTGCAATGTCTTTAGTATTCTTGCTTTTGTAATAATAAACTGCTTCTGTTTGAGGACTATAT
>JBHLQZ010000212.1:0-3584 GCA_048883065.1 Candidatus Thorarchaeota archaeon
ATAATAACCCGTCTTTGAAATAAAAGTAGCTCTTGTTATTTTTATAATGAAATCTTTCTAAATCTTGATCTCTTTCAGCATGAAGATAACCGAACTCTAATCCTAAATTATAAGATAAATTATAATCAATGAATCCATATTGATCATCCATAATCAGGTTCTCAAGATCAAGAAACCTTTCAGTAATTTCAATAACCTGATCATTAGTTATTTCATAAGATAATTTCTGATAAATCGCCATAGCCATTAGTTGGTCTTGGAGAAGAGCGATTGGAGAAATGGATGCTGGAATAGGGATTCCAGTTGAATCTAATAGAATGAAACTTTGTAAATATTCCGCGGGAGGTTGTCCACGAACATTAAGTTCAAGTGCTTGCATGGTGTTGTTTGCCATTGCAATAGAAGATGGATAAAGGGAAGGATCCAGTGTTAACAACGCTTTCGTTATCCAGAGGTTCATATTGGTAGATGCATTTCTATTTCCATCTTTTAAAATGTAAAAAAGACCTTCAGCTGTTCTATTTAATGTCTCCTTAGAGTTAGTTAGGTCCGTTGTGAGAATAAGATCAAAATCTGAAAGAATTCTTTCTGATATTTGAGAAGGTACTTGAATAGAATTTAATGCAATTACCGCTTGGCATATGATCTCTACTGCGCCAGTTAGATCATTTGTAAGAATATCATTAACATTCCAGTTATCTATTAAGTATTCAATAACATTCTCTTGTTGTTGGATTGAATTAGATGAAATTTGAGTCATATGAGTAGTTGGATTAGGTAATAATTGATCCAAATCGAAATCTTTTTGTTGAGTGAATGAAGATCTGGCTCTTATTTCTATAGAGGAAGGAATATAAATTAGCAATATCGTTAAAAGAATGATAATCTGCTTCAAATCCTTTTCTAACATAGAAAAAGCCTTTTTTATAATGATTCAAGATTTTTGGATACTAAATATTAATAAGGATTATTAAACAAATATTCATGGTTCTCATTTATAGATCCTCGTTTAGAAAAGTGATTTTAGGTAGTAGGTTTCTTTGAATTCTATATCAATTCTTATTTTACAATAAGACAGTATAAATTAAGAAACAGTTATTTCTCAAATAATCAAAGAAATTTAACAATTCTCAAAAAATTTCATAAAGTATATCGACTCTATAAAAAAGAACGTGAGTAGATCCTTCCCCACTAAACGTTTGTTTTTGGTGTTTTCTACTGAACTAAAAATAAAAAAGAGGGAAAAAAAGTTATCCTCTCATTATTTAGTTGCTGCAAGTCTGATGTCAGGTTCTTGAACAGTTTTACGGCCAGAGTGTTGAGCAATATCAACAGCATAACGGGCAACATTCATGGCATATTCAGTTAGAATTTCGTTTAATCTATAGACTGCTTCAGCAGAAACACGAAAAGCTCCTGCATTGCGAATAACTTTTTCCACGCGAGCACTCGCAAAACCTGCTTTCCTTTTTGTCTTTTTAACCATATTTTCTCACCTTTTCTCTGTTTTAATTTCCTGTGTGAGTATTAATAGTCTCACAGTGAGCAGAAGTACGTTCAATATTTATAAACTTTACTCTTCGTATTTTAAATAAAGACATGAGATATAAAGCTATTTGGTGTCACAATTAATCAAAAATTAATAGAAGAATCAGAGATGTGAGCCTAATAATATAATTCTATGGTTTTTATAAGAAAGAAACACATAAAGATCCTATTTAAATTAGAATGCGATAATTAAGATTGTGTTAGTCCATTATTCTCAGCCCCTAACGGTCGTACTAGTCGAATTAAAACTAAAAGTATGTTTAATCAATGTTCCTTAGGGTAATGTAGTTTTATGGTTGATTGAATCTATGGACAAAATAACTGTTATAACATAACTGTTATAACATAATTTTAAAGTTGTTGAAAGATTATCGTAAATCCAAACTATCATCTATGAAAATATTTTTAGTGTCTTTGATCCAATTTTCTCTTTTTGATCAGTCATTTGAAGCTAGAACCAAGAACCTTAAAAAAGGATTATAAATTACTTGAATCCGTTAATAATATGGTTTTTTTAGTCATATGAAGAATTTTGAGGCTTCAATATGGATAAAATTGTTGAGTGCGTACCTAATTTTTCAACTTCCGATCCTGATGTTATAAAAGAGATTACTGATGCAATAGAAGCAGTCGAGGACATTAAATTATTAAATGTAGATCCAGACGTTGATTATAATAGAGTAGTAATTACTTTTGTAGGAACTCCCGAAGCTGTAAAGGAGGCGGCATTTCAGAGTATCTCCAAAGCTACCAACCTCATCGACATGAGACAACATAAAGGTGAACATCCTAGGATAGGAGCAGCGGACGTAACTCCTTTTATTCCAGTAAAAGGTGTAACAGATGACGAATGTATTAAAATATCTCGTCAGCTTGCTGAAAGAGTAGCAAAAGAATTGAATGTACCTACTTATTTATACGCAAAAGCTGCTACTAGTAATGAAAGAGTCAAATTACCCGATATCCGTAAAGGAGAGTATGAGGGTCTACCTGAAAAAATAGTTGATCCCAATTGGAAACCTGATTTTGGTGAGCCAGTATTTAATGAGTATTCGGGAGCATATGTTATAGGAGCTAGAGATTTCCTTATTGCTTATAATGTGAACCTTGATTCCGAAGATGTGAATATAGCTATAGAAATTAGCCGTATTGTTAGAGAGTCAGGATGGTGGGTAGAAAAAGATGGACAGAAAGTAAGAGAACCAGGAGTGTTCAAAGGTATTCAAGGCATGGGAGTGACCCTCGAAAGACCAGATCGTAAATTAACGCAAATATCGATGAATGTAATGAATTATCGAGAACTTACAAAGCCTCATGAAGTATTTGAAGAAATTAAAAGATTGTCTGCTGAAAGAAATGTAAAAGTGACGGGAAGCGAAATTGTTGGATTGATTCCTCTCGAAGCAATCCTTATGGCGGGAGAATATTATACTCCAGATGAATGTGATGAAAAAAAATTGATTAAAAGTGCCATTGACAACCTAGGTCTTAGCGACCTCGACAAGTTTATCCCTAAAGAGAAAATTATAGAGTTGATGATAAAATGAACAATGATAATCTAACCGATCTTACAGTAACCAAATTTATCGAGGAAGTAGCTTCAGACAAACCAGCACCAGGAGGTGGAAGTGTATCTGCATTAGGTGGTGCGCTAGGTGCTGCTCTAGCGGTTCTAGTTGGAAAAGCAACGGTTGGAAAAGATAAATTTATAGAAGTTCAGGCAGAAATGGAAGGAGTAATTTCAAGAGGTATAGAACTACACGAAAGATTAAATAAAATGATAAATGAAGATACTAAGGCTTTCAATAATATTTTAAAAGCTTATAGGATTCCAAAAGATGAACCAGAGGTTCGGTCGAAGGCTATTCAAAATAGTCTGCTTAAAGCTGCGGAAGTCCCTCTAGAAGTAGCAAAGCTCAGTTTTGATGCATTAGACATAATTTTGGCCGTAGCTGAGAGAGGAAATAAAAATGCAATTACTGATGCAGGTGTTGCCGCATTATTTGCTGACTCTGCTGTAAGAGGTGCAATATTTA
>JBHLQZ010000213.1:0-3578 GCA_048883065.1 Candidatus Thorarchaeota archaeon
TTTCTAAAAGTATTCAATCTAAACTCACAATTTTTAATAATTCAATGGATAGTATTACAATATAGATTATTTCGTAATTCTCGATAAAATTACAGAACTTTTAATAGAATTGAGAATTTTCTTTATTATAGAGAGGAATAAATGTATGTCTAACAAACAGGTTTATGATTACATAGTAGTGGGAACTGGACCAGGAGGAGCAACTGTAGCAAAAGAATTATCAAAATCTGATAAAAAAATACTTATTGTTGAACATGGCCCAAAATTCACAGGAACTGGTTTTTACAAACTTCTTACTAAAGTGTATATTGATGAAAAGAAGAAATTCTTGATAACTGATGGAGGGATTTGGATTGGAAGAGCCAGAATACTTGGTGGATCCTCCTATATTGCTCAAGGTAATGCAGCAACACCTCCAAACAAAATATTCAAAGAATGGGATATTAATTTATCAAAAGAACTAGAATCTGCTAAAAAAGATTTACGAGTTAATCTTTTCCCTGAACATCTAATAGGAGAAGGAACAAGAAGAGTTATTGAAGGATCAAAATCTCTAGGATGGGAAATGAAACCTACACCAAAGTGTGTAGATTTCAGTAAATGTGTAAGGTGCAATAACTGTATGTATGGATGTCCGACAGGTGCTAAATGGACTGCATTGGAATTTATCGAAGAAGCATTGAAGAATGGTGCAGATCTCTTTCTTAATAGTTCTGTTAAAAAAGTAATAAAAGAAAACGATAAGGCTAAAGGTATCCAATTTGAAAAAAATGGTAGTGTACAAACAATAGAAGGTAAAAACATCATCCTATCTGCTGGTGGAGTAGGAACTCCAATAATTTTGCAGAATTCAGGAATTTCCGAAGCAGGAAAAGGGATTGCAACAGATGTTTTTGAACCAATATTTGGTTATACAAAAGATGTTGGCATGGCTAATGAACATACAATGGCAGTTCATTTAGATGTTTTCTTAGAAGATAAGGAATTGTTCCCAGCTCCTTATATGTATCCTACTATGACACTTGTTAAGGATGTCAGTGGATTTAAACCCGTAAAGTTGAGCACGATGAATCAACTCAGAGCTTTAGCAAAAACTAGGAAAGTGAAAGCTAAAAGATTGATTGGTATGATGTCAAAGATACGTGATGAGATAACAGGTGAAGTGAAAAATGATGGTACAATTGTTAAATCATTAACTAAGAAGGATAAGGAAAAAATTGATGAAGCCCATGAAATTATGAAAAAAATACTTATTGCATCAGGTGCAAAACCAGGGTCAATAATAAGAGGTTCATACGAATCAGGGCATCCTTGTTGTACAGCTCCAATAGGAAAAATTTTAGATAAAAATCAAGAAACAGAAATCTCAAATCTCTTCGTTAGTGATGCAAGCGCTTTTCCTAGTCCTCTAGGTATGCCACCTATTTTGACTATTGTTGCTTTATCAAAGAAGTTATCGAAATATCTTATATCTAATACTTAAGAGGTATTAAGGAGATTTTTATTATGATTCTCAAAAGTGAATTTGGACGAACTGGTCATATTAGTACTAGAATTATTTTTGGTGGATATGCCCTTAGCAAAGCAACACAAACTGAAGCTGATCGAATACTCGATATTCTTCTAGAGAATGGTGTAAATCATATTGATACTGCACTAGGATATGGAAACTCTGAGAAGTGTATAGGAAAGTGGATGGAAAAACATCGCGATGATTTTTTCCTTGCTACAAAAACTCGACATCGTTCATACAAAGGAGCTTGGGAAGATCTTCAACGTTCCTTGAAACAGCTGAGAGTTGATTATATAGATCTCTGGCAGATGCATGGTTTAACAAATCCTGCAGGTTGGGAAAAAGCAATGAGTCCAGAGGGTACATTGACTGCATTTATTGAAGCACGAGATAAAGGTCTTGTAAAGTATCTAGGAGTAACAGGTCATGGTAGTAAAGTGGCAGCTATGCACAAACTTAGTTTGGAGCGATTTGATTTTGACTCAGTTTTACTTCCTTATAACTATATAATGATGCAGAATCCTCGATATGCAGCTGATTTCACAGATTTAGTAGAGTTGTGTAATAAGCGTAATATTGCTGTACAAACTATCAAATCTGTTGTTCGAAGACCGTGGGAGAATCGTCCAAAAAGATATAATACATATTTCTATGAACCATTAGAGAACCAAGAAGCAATAGATGTAGCAGTTCATTGGTCAATGAGTCTTAATAATAGTTTTGTTATCACTGCTGGAGATATGCAGATTCTTCCAAAGATTTTGAAGGCTGCAAAAAGTTTCAAGGAACAGCCAACTGATGAAGAAATGAAAGCTCTTGTTGATGAGTATGGAATACAAAAGATTTTCTCATACTAACAATGAAAAAGAATAGATAAGCAGAAGGAGAAATTTCTTTCTTTAATCTAGTTCCACTATATTCCTAGCCTTTTCTGGAAATCTCATTTGTATTAATTTTATACCAACACCATAAGTTGCAATTTTACTTGATGGTACTAATTTTAAGTAAACAGTGTCACTACTAACCCCCGCTTTCTCCTCAAATTGTAAAACTTTTACTAGCATGGTTTGGATTTCTTCACTTTCTCTATCTAGAAATTCTGCTTTAGCTTTAAAGTGCAATTCTCCAGGAGGAGCTGGAATCAACTTGTGTAAGAGATTCTTTCTAAAAGGAATAGTAACTGAAACATTGTTATTTTTCCTGATGTTTCTTGCTTTCAAGGTGTTTTTCCCAGTTGTAAAATATATTGCATTACCATCACTTTCATACATTATGACTGAGCTTTGGGGATTGCCTTTTTCGTTTGCTGTAGAAAGCACTAACCACATGTTTTTTTTCATTATTTCTCTAACTTCTTTTACTAAATCTTTCATTAATTTCACCAGTTTATTTTAGTTGATTTCTTTCAAGAGTTCACTAGCTTTCTTAGACCAACTAATTACGGCCTTGGAAACTTCAATTCCCATTAATACAGTTGTCAAGTAATAATAATGATCAGCACTTTCTTTCAAAGTTTCTCTAAGATTCATTTCAAATTGTTCTAAAAGGTTTTTACTTTGTTTAAATTGCTCTGTTGTCAATGAGATGAATTTTATAGAGCTGTCAGATGATGTAACTCCACCGAAAAACAATTTGAGGAGCAATTCTTGCATGATTGTAAACATATTTCTTGATTTCTTCATATCTATGGGTAGAGAAATCCATCTTTTAAGCTCCGATTTACCTTTTTCTGTAATTGAATAGATTTTTCGATCTGGACGATTTTTTCCCTCTATTTTTTTCATTTTTACAAGTTTTTCTCCTTCAAGTTTTTTTAAATTTGGGTAGATTTTACTAAAACTTAAACCAGGCCAAAAGAAACCTATAGTGTATTCCATTCGTTTTCTTAAATCATAACCTGTCAGAGATTCGTGATTTAGTATTCCTAAAATTGCGTATTTGTTTCTATTTTCTAATGGAACTCTCGGCATAATAATCAACTAATTTCTGAATAACAGTAGAATATTATATATAAAAATATTTTTATATAACATATTTTAAAATAAAATATAAACTCAAAAATTAT
>JBHLQZ010000214.1:0-3574 GCA_048883065.1 Candidatus Thorarchaeota archaeon
GAGAACTCCCTTTCAATATTATTTTCGCGCTTGAAGGTGAAGAAGAATTAGGATCAACACATGTTGGACCTTTTATTGATAAATACAAAGACAAACTCAAGCGTGCAGAAGTTCTTCTTTTTCCTGCTTTTTGGGAAAATGAAATTGGTCGTATAAGCATGACTTTAGGAGTGCGAGGAGTTGTTGCATTAAAGTTAAAATGTAAAGGTGGAGATTGGGGTGGTCCTACTTTAAGAAACCAGCACTCTTCTATTTCAGGTATTATTCAGAGTCCAGTATTCAAATTGATTGAATGTATAAACTCCCTAAAAAACGATAGTGCAAATGAAATACTAGTTCCTGGTATAATGGATGATCCCGATATTATTGGTCCAAATGAAGAAGATGAAGAAGTTATTCAAAATTTCTTGAAAAATAACTCATTTGAAGAAGAAGTGAAACGAGATGGGAACATTAAGACTTTTCGATTAGATGAAAAAGGTCAAGAATTATCAGAGAAAGATGCAATAATTGAGATGTTGTTCAAACCTGGAATTTCTGTAAACGGAATAGAAGGTGGTTATTATGATGAAGGAAGTATGACAATAATCCCTAAAGAAGTTAAAGCAAATCTAGATATTCGTTTACCTCCCTTCCAGTCTAGAAGTTATGTCATTGAGAAGTATAGCAGTTTCTTGGACAAGAATTTTCCAATGATTGATTATGAATTCGAAAAAGGAGGTTATGAAGCAGGTAAAATTCCCTTCTCTCACCCCTTAGCTCAAACAGCATATAAGGTCTATAAAGAATTTAATAAAGAAGTAATGGTTTTTCCTTTGCTTGCAGGATCTGCACCTTTCGCTCTATATCAAAAGAAGTTAGAATTACCATTTCTAGTTGCAGGAATAGGACATAGTGGAAGAGCACATTCACCTCTAGAGTATGCAGTGATCGAATCAAAAAAATCTGAAGTTTGTGGGATAATAGATTTTGAACTTTACATTGCTCAATTCCTGCACGAACTGGGTAAATTAAAAATGTGAATAGTCATGGTTTCCATATCTATTTACTTGTGTTAGATTTCAACCAATCTTCAATCAACGTTATTCTACTTTTTCTTCCTATTCTTTTGTATCCTTTAAGTTGAGATTCTAACTTCATCAAAGGGATCTCTATGTTATCTAATTTGAAAATCCATTTTACATCCTCAAGTTCTCTCCCTCCATACCAAGTTCCATCTTCATTCTGAAATTCAATAAAACCGATTATTTCTACTTCAATACCATTTATATTGAGAGCTCCATAATGAGAACGAATATTGTCTTTTGTTGAGAATGAAACGTTTCTTACTAGAAATTCTGCAAAGAGTTCCTCAATTTTATAAGCTCCTTCCTTATCAGTAAATAAATCTATATCTCTAGGAGTAACATCTAATCCTTCTAAAGCTAAAGCGAGACTACCTCCTATAATCCAAGTGATATCTGTTTCATGAAGTCTTGAATGAAGAGTTTTTAGAACATCAATATATCGTACATCAACTGTCATTATGTCTCATGTACATTTAAGCTTCATATTTTTAAAGATAGTTAGAAAGATAAAGGAACATTCAATTCTTTTTTTTCTCTTTTCTAAAAACAAACAGAATTAATACTAAACATGGAACTATAAAAACTATAAAGACATCTCCTTGTATATATTCAGAAACTGGAACTAGAGGTTCTCCTAAAGGATAAGGATCAACTGAATTAGAACTGCCATCAATAGAATAACTCCCAGATAAATAATTCGACCAATAATTCCCTTGATTAGTTGCAATTTCATAAAATTGATTATTATTCCCATCATCATAAGCTTGAGAAGTTCCACCAAGATTATTAAAATGGAAAGTGTTGTGATGAATAACGTTATTATCAGATCCTGATTGCAAATACAATCCATATAGATTGTTCTCTAGTAAAGCATTGTATGTAATGAAGCAATAATCACTAATATAAAGCTCAATCCCATAGCGAATATTTCTCTCAAAAGTATTGTTTATGATGTGGGCATTCATAGTTGCATCTAGATATAAACCATTCAGATTATTATCTGAGCAAGTATTGTTAAGAAAACATGTCCCAAAAGAAGCATACAATAATGTTCCACAAATTTTGTTATTACTACATGTATTATTAATTAAAACAGGACTAAGACAATTTTCAAAATATATTCCGTGAAAACCATTATTTTTACATATATTAGAAGTAATCTTTGCATCTGGAGATCTGTACAATCGAATACCAAATTCATTATTAGTGCAAGTATTATTTGCAAGAATAGCTTGTGAAGTATCTATCAGTTTGATACCAACCTCATTATTCTTACAGATATTTTTTAAAATAGAAGCTGTTCCATCAGCAATATCTAAAATGTAAATACCAATTTCTCCTGCATCTATATAGCAATTACGAATAATAAAAAATTTTGTAGTATTTTCGATGTAAATACCATAAGCATCAGAGGATGTAATGCTATAATCTTCGATAATATAAGGATGAGTTTTATTTCCAAATCCACTAAATCCATAATGAGTAAAATTATCATCATGTGTAATAAAGAATGGTAAGTGAGGAGTCAGAGATGCTACTTGATATTTTTCAGATTGATTTCCTTCTTCAATAGCACTTATGTTTGATTTTTTACAAATTATTGAAATAAAAAATAATCCTATGAAAAAAACTAAGATTATATTCTTTTTATTCATTAAGCATTCACAATCAATATTTTGTATATTTTCCTTAAAATTACTAATAAGTTTTCTGAAAAGAATTAGAAAAAGAAAAGAAAATGCAAAAACACTAACTTTGCTTGAATTCTACTCCAAATCCACCTTTGGGATGATGCCAATCAACACTTCCATGAGGGCACACTATTCTACAAGTACCACATTCGAGACATGCAACATAATCAAAAGAGACTGGACCTTCAGCATCTTCTCCTTCAGTAAACTTATAGCAATATGCTGGACAGCCATAAACACAATCAAATGTAGAACATTTTGTTTTACAAATCTCTGGATTTATTGTTATATGTGCATAATTCTGATCTGTAGTAAATTTAGTTAAATCAAGTTTTTCTTCAATTGTTAAGGTTTTTTTTGTTTTACTCATATTGATCTCAATCCTCCTATTGCATCTTTAACTAATCCCAGAATTCCCGCTTTTCTTAGAACATATATAATTGCTGTTGGTAGAATTCTTCTTCTAGGTCTTCCAGTATTCCTAAGAATCTTTTCCATTAATCCAGTTAGCATATCGGGATAAACTGTGAAGATCCTCTTATTCTCTAAGAATTTAGCAGCTCGTTTGAATTTTTTCATATCTTGGTAAGCAAAACTTTCTTTCATGTTTTTGAGATAGAGTTTTGTATTTTTACGGGAATAATCGCCTTTCTCTAGAATCTTAATAGCTGTTTCTCCTGCGATTCTTCCAGATTCCAAAGCAAAGTTAATACCTTCTATGTATAATCCTGCATTAAGAACAAGACCTGCTGCATCACCAACTACCATGACTCCGTTCCCATAAAGTTTGGATTTGTGTTTAAATCCTCCTTCAGG
>JBHLQZ010000215.1:0-3572 GCA_048883065.1 Candidatus Thorarchaeota archaeon
TTAGCAATGAAGAGAATAAAATTCCAACGATTACACAAATACTTAATGGAGAACCTCCGGCATTAAATGATCCTGCAGAAGTTGTTTTTACTCCTGGAACTGATCATCAATACTCAAATTTTGGTTATATAATCATTGAAAAATTACTTCAAGATATCTATAGTAAAACTCTCTCTGAAATAATAAAAGAAACAGTTTTTGAACCGCTTAATATGAACGATAGTATTTTTGACTTTCCGTCAGAAGAAATAAAGAAAAGGTTAATTGTTCATCATGATGAAAAAGGTGAAGTTAAAGAGTCTGGATTTGATGTTGGAGCTTTAGGTCATTGTGGATTATTATCTACTCCATACGATATTGCTAAGTTTGTCGTAGAATTGATGTTATCCTATCAAAATAAAACAGATACAATTATCTCTTCTACTGTAGTACAACAAATGTGTTCTCCTGAAATAAAACTCGATCCTGCAAAGTATTTCGGTATGACTAGTCAAGGATTAGGGCTTTTTCTTATAGAGAAAAATGAAAAATTCTTCTTTCTTCATCCAGGAACAAATGCACCTGGAGCAGTTTGTATGATGATTGGTAGTCCAATAACTGGACAAGGTGTAGTTATCATGTCAAATGGTATTCAAGCCGAATTACTACATCTTCAGATAGTGTATGCAATATCTAGAGAATACAATTGGTCTTTGTGGACGTAAAATAATAAACAAAGAATAGATACTAGCATTTGATACATTCGTTATTCATGTGGAATGTTTTTTCTTTGCAATTTTTACATAATTTTATCTTAATCTCTTCTATTCTTATTTTCTCCATTTTCTCCTCTAGTTCTTTCTCTGTTTCATAATCCAAAATCAATGTATTAGGACTTCCCTCTACCATCCTTGAAAGAGGAAAATTATTCTTCATTATTAAACAAATAACTGGTATATCGTGTTTGATTCCATACATTATTTCCATCCCTACTCCATGAGATGGTTCGTTTACATCTGCAAGTATTATTTGTGATTGACTCAACATCTTAATATCTCTCTCATAAATTTCTTTTGGGGTAGCATCATCCATTTTACCAGGAGTAAAAGGATGATAACCTTGATTTTCAGAATAATTTATTAAAAAATTCAATAATGACAAATCTATTTTTTTTGATTTTATCATAGAACAAGCGATGTAAACTCCATCTTTCTTTTTTTCTTTCATTTTTTTTACCTAATAACTTCTATATTTTAAGAGTATCCAATAAAATAAAAATATGAAGAAACCTAAACGATTACTTCTTGCTCAGCCATTTTCTTTAATTTGGTTAATGCTTTGATTGCGATGGTTGTTTCTTCAATACTTGCTCCCCATAATCCTTCTTTATCTTGAATTGCTGCAAGATAAAGAGCTGCTCTTTTTAGATTTAAAGAATCAACACTTTCACTTGGAATTAAAGCTTGAATTACATAAGCTGTTGTTCCCACATTACCAGCCCAACTTCCCTCAAGGAACTGTGTTCCAGTTATTGCTTGTATAAATTGTTGCCTTTTTGTTGGAGCTCTTCTAACATCGTGTAATGCAGACATTAATCTTGCGAACATTTCAATTGGTGTTTTTCCTGTTTGAGAAGTAGAAAAACGAGCATAACCTCTTTTGATAACTATTTCAATACTTGCACTGAATAAAGCAGCCATTTTATCTAATAACTTGATGTTTCCTGTAACATCTCCAACGTAACTCATTATAATATGTAAAGGTGTAGTTCTTGAACGAAGATTAGGTGTAAATCTGTTCAATTTATTTATGAAATCCCATTCTGTTTCTTCAAAAGTGACTTCATAAAACTCTTCTATTTCATCTTCTCTTTCATCAAAAACTGTTGGATCAAAAAGACTAATCGCATACAAGATATAGAATTGTTCATAAGAAGTTTCAATGGTTTCAGCAGTCTTAATAACCTCTAAAAGACTCTCTATGGACTTACCTAAATTAATTGTTTTTCTTCCCTCTTTTGTTGGTATTATCCATTCTGTATCTACGTTATAACCCAAACTGTGGAATAAATCTAGAACACATGCTGTTTCATAGACAGGATTAAGTTCTCCCCATAATCCTTCTTCATTAACTCTCTTTTTTAATGCATTAATACCTTTGTTTATTGCTTTTTCAAGGGGTAAATCACTTAATCTTTTATCTGATAGTCTTTTTTCTAACCTTGAAAATTGATACTCTAAACCAAAAGTTTCTGTTTTTTCACCTCTTGGGCTTGAATATAGAAAATAACCTACTTCTACAATATTAATTAAGAAAAATAGAACAATAATTGCAACATTCCATCCACTTAATGATTTACTAACATATAATCCAGGTATTGCTGCATAGAGGATCATAACTACTAAAGACATGATACTAAATGCACCAAAGAATCTGTTAGCCCTATCCCCCCATATATCTACATTATAATGATTTTCAATATAACTAAGAATTAAAACAATTTCTGAAAAAATACCTAATGGAAAGAATAGATATTTACCATATGAAGAAAATGCATAGAGAGAAGTTTCTGGTCTTGTAATAACAAAAAGATAGACCAATGTAATAGCAAAAATTGTGATACCAAAAACTATAGTTTCTATAAACCTTCTTAACCCAATTCTCTGCCCGAATTTCAATACTCTTGAATAAATACGATATGTCTCATGAGTCATTAGATAAAGTAAGAATAACAAGATATAAAAAAATTGCTGAAGATTGAAGTTATTTTAGTATATGACAAAAGCTAGAATCATGATAAGAACTGCAATAGCTGTCATTGTACCAATAACTATTAACCAATCCCTGAATAATTTTGGAGTTTCTTCAGGTTTTTCTCTTCTTCTCATCCTAAAAGCTGCAGCGGAACCAGCAACACCTAGAGGATATAATATAAAAACGATGTTTACAGTATTGAATTTACTAGCTAGAAAGACGGATACTAAAGCTACAAGAAATAAAACAAATCCTGCTATTGCAATTAAATCAAGAACTACGTCGCTGAATTCGAACTTTTTAAATTCATTTTTTATCGATTTAAAAGTCTCTTCAATGGTTTGTCTTAAACTCATTTTTATAACCTGAATTGGCTCTCGACTTAATGACGAATAATCTATTTATAAGAATATTGTTCGATGGTCACTTAAAAATGTAAAAATTAATTTAATCCTCAATTCTAGCTATTCTGACTCCTGAGGATTGCTTTAGCTCATCAAATATCTCTAGTTTCTCTGATATGGATCCAATATTTGCAATTTTTCTATCAAACTTCTTATCAGCTAGCAGTATGATGAGAGCTTTTGAGTTAGGTTCATAAACAATATCTCCTCTTTTCCCAGAATTTGTTGGCTTTTCTGTTGCATAGAGAACATTGATCGGAATAACAAACATATCCTCTCTTACAAGACCTCTAGAATTGATTGGTAAACTCCTTGAAATTAATTCTGTTAAATGAGGTCCTTTGATTCTGATTAATTCTCCTTCAGCTTCTCCTATATTCGGAATTATAAATTTGATATTGTAAATATCTCCTAACATTATGAAAGAGATTTTTC